>CAYMHN010000502.1:0-3213 GCA_964390235.1 uncultured Candidatus Competibacteraceae bacterium | reverse complement strand
ACCCTGGAGGCCTACCGGCTGCGCGACGGTCGCTGGTCACTGGAGGTCACCCTGAAGGACGATGACCGGGTGGCCGTGGACCCCTTCGCGGCGGTCGCATTCCCCTTGGCGGATTTGTGGGCGTGATCCGCCACGACCGATGCGGTTCCTGCGTCACCACATCCTACCCGCGCTACCCGCGCTATTGGCGCGGGTGGCGGGCTGGCTGCCGGGCGGCGCGGCGGTGCTGCTGTTGGCCGATCGGTTCTATCCCTCGGCGGGGTTGTTCGGGTGGTTGCAGGCCCGCGGCTGGCAGTACCGGCTGCGGCTCAAGGGCAATCTGACGGTCGCTGTCGGCCATGGCGAGGCGCGCACCACCGGGGAGTTGGCCGCCGGCGCGCCAGTGCGGCCGGTGCCACGCATCCGTGACCGAAGGGTATCGCTCTCCACCCATCGGGACACCACCCATCCACAGCACCCCTCCGGACAAGTCATGGCAAAAACGGTATCCTACCGAACCGGATAGGGTCCGCCGCTGGTATTACGACCGGACAGGCACCGCCCCTGCATCGCAATGCCTGGCTGGAGCCTTGGCGTTGGCAAAGGAAGATCAGCACCCGACCGCCGGTTTCCACCGGCGCCACCCGGGTTGCGAACATGAGGACTGCTGCCGGTCACGAATCGCGAAACATCGCGGATGAGACACTCAAGAGCGATCGCATCGAGGTCAGGCTGCTTCGGCACACCGCGATGGCTCGCGACACCCGGGGAAACAGACATGCGAAACAGAACACTTCTAGCGGCTTTGATTGCAGCGTTCATGCTCGGCACATTCGCCGGCGCACCCGTTGTCGCCGACCAGCCGGACTGGGCGGGTGGTAAGGGTGCGGGCAAGCCCGGGCATAGGGACGAACGACCTGATCAACGCCGCTGGGATAGCGGCGGGAGCGATACGGTCTTCAGCTTTCGTTTCGGCGACCACCACCGCGCCGCCAGCCGGGACTACTTTCACCGGTATTATTCGAACACCCGTTGTCCGCCGGGGCTGGCCAAGAAGAACAATGGTTGCATGCCGCCGGGGCTGGCAAGGAAGTGGTCGATCGAGCAGCCGTTGCCGCGCGACATAACCTTCCACGACCTGCCACCGGAGCTGCTCGGCCAGTTCGGCGCACCCCCGCCGGAGTACCGTTATGTGCGGGTCGACTCCGACATCCTGCTGATCGAGGCTGCCACCAGAATCGTCCTGGACGTCATCGAGAACCTCGGCTGGTGACCTGGCAGCTCGTCGAAGTTGGTCATTGGCAAGATGGTTGTCAGCTGATGGCATCCGGCTTGAGAGTCTCGAACCGTAATCATCGGTCACGACCGCCCTGTGAGCCCGTTCAACCGAGCCTCTCGTAGGCATGCGCGGCGCGCAGCACGATGATGCGCCCGTTTTCGACGGCGACCTCGAAGTAATCCGCGCCACCGAAGACCTGCACCACGGCTTTGGGCAGGGTGAGTTGGTCCTTGCTGGTACGCTTGGCAAGCATGGCAGTTTCCAGAAAAAAGGAAGCAAGGAATTCTTATCTGTCGTATTTCATCGCCGAGCTGAACAGCGGCAGATCGCAGGCGGCGCAGACGCGTTTCTCGTCGTTCAGCAGGCTGGTGAAAGCGCGTTCGGTGGCTTCCTCGAACAGCACCCGGTAGGCGAGTTCATCGAGCTGCCGGCGCCAGGCTTCGGCGCTGCGTTCCAGCGGTTCGGTCGACTCAGCGATCGCGGCCCCCTCGGTCAGCAGCTCGCGCCAGCCGGTGCGGATCGCGTCCAGGTCCTGCTCGTCGACCGCCGCCCGAACCCGCTTCGCGGAAATGCTCACCCGGCCGTCGTCAATACTTGCGGTCCGTGCGCGGTTGCATCCAGTCGGATCGACAGGCCGAGCAGCAGGAACGACAGCGTCTTGCCGTGCCCGTCCAGATTCAGGGCACCGTTGACCCCGCCCTGCAACACCGAGTCGATGACGAAGTTCATCCCGCCCAGCCGCGGCAGCAGGTAACGCCGCACGCGGGTTGCCCCGCGGTGGGCGAACAGCTGCCGCACGCGCTCTTCCGTGACCTGTTCCGTCACCGTGTCAAAAAGTCGCGGGTCGTAGACGAACAGCGAGAGGTTCAGGCGGTTGCCCTTGTCACCAGCCCGCGAGTGGGCCAGATCGTGCAGGGGCACTTCCAGGGTTTGCGGATCAGCTTGTGGCTTGTGCATGAATCATCGCCTCGAACACGGTGGCATAGGGTCGGACATCGGATCGGTCGACCAGATAGGATGCGGTGCGGATCCGGCGCTGGAAGTTGCGACGCACGCCGCCACCTCCGGCCGGGCCGGCGCAGTAGAGTGCCAGCAACTCCTGGGTGGCACGCTCCACCCAGCGCCGCTCGGGGTGTTCCACCGCCAGACGCAGGCGGAAATCGCCCGCCTCCGATGGCGCCCGACGCTGCTGTTGCAGGACGCCGGAATCGTCGTCGAAGACGCTGCTGTAGCCGATGATGTCCAGGCGCTGGCGCAGCTCCGGTGGTGCCCTGTGGGCCAACCGCTCGCGCAGGATCCATCCGGCCAGCCGGGCGCGGGCCAGGGCGTTGGGACCGGCGTAGGAGATCTCGGCCTCGCCCTGCCAGCCGGCCTCGTAACAGACGGTGGTCTTGAGGCGCTCCGGTGCCGGTTTGCCGCCGATCCCGGAGACGCCGACCCGGTCGGGGCCGAGCTGGCGGACCTCCGCGTCGGTCAGGTCCACCACCACATCGGGGGTCAGGTAATTGGCCGGATCGTGAACCTCGTAGAGCAGCTGTTCCTTGACGGTCTGTTCGGAAACGATGCCGCCCGTGCCGGCGGGCTTGGTCACCACCAGATGGCCATCGGACGCCACTTCGATGATCGGATAGCCGAGCGTCGCCAGACCGGGAACGTCCTTCTTCCCGGGGTCGGCGAAGTAGCCACCGGTGACCTGCGCCCCGCACTCGCCGAGGTGGCCGGCCATGACACCGGCGGCGACCAGGTTCCAGTCGTCCCGGCGCCAACCGTAGTGGTGCATCAGCGGCGCGAGGAACAGTGCCGGATCCGCTACCCGACCGGTCACCACGATGTCGGCGCCGGCCTCTAGCGCCTGTACCAGGGGCTGCGCACCCAGGTAGACATTGGCCGAGATCAGCCGAGCGGCATCGGGCAGTGCCTCGGCACCTTCCCGAAAGCGGCGGATAAGACCCGCC
>CAYMHN010000501.1:0-3221 GCA_964390235.1 uncultured Candidatus Competibacteraceae bacterium | reverse complement strand
TGGTGTGCCTGGTCAATGCCACGCGGGACAGATAGGCCTCCAGTTCGGCCGGCGGCAGACCGGCCAGCAGTACGCGTCCCATGGAGGTGCAATAGGCGGGTAGCCGGCTGCCGATGCTGAGGTCTATGGACATGATGCGCGGCGCGGCGCTGGAGCGGGCGATGTAGAGGATCTCGTCGCCTTCCAGCACGGCCAGCGAGCAGGACTCCTGCACCAGGCCGCTCAGGCGGTCGAGTATGGGCTGCGCCGCCGTCGTCAGCGAGGAAGACGAGAAATACGTGTGCCCCAGCATCAATATCGACGGATTCAGGAAAAACCCGCCGCTATCATCGCTGTTCACATAGCCGAGCCTGGCCAGGGTATACAGGCAGCGCCTGACCGCGGCGCGGGGGATACCGGTCCTGCGGCTGAGGTCGGCGATGGTCATGCGTTTTTTCTGATTGGAAAATCCCCGGATCACCGCCAGGCCCCGCGCCAGCGAGGTCATGAAGTTCGGATCGCCGCTCATGGCCTCTATGGCTTGCGCCGGACTCACCGGTTCATGCAGGGAGGTGCGGTCAGGTGGGCGTACAGCGGCGGTTGTTGCAGAGGATGAAAGTGTTTTTTGCATAGCGGTCTCTTTCCGGATGGTCTATATAAGGACTGAATAAGTATCTCACCAAATCATCCGATAATCGAACATTATTTCTTTAATCGCCCTTTACAAAGGTGATTATCGGAATTACGATATGTCCATTAACCGCACTAATGTTCGATAATAGAACAAACTGGAAACCTGCATGATGAAAACACCATCGGAAGTCCTGTCCCTGTACCCCGAGTATGACGGCACCCTGCGTGGTCTGGTCGCCAGTCGCGCGCAAGCCGATCCGGACCGTCCGTTCCTGATCTTCAAGGACCGAACCCGCAGCTGGGGCGAGTTCAGGGACGATATCGAGCGCACGGCGGCAATGCTGGCCGGATGCGGGATCGGCAAGGGCGACCGATTGGCCATCATGGCCACCAACAGCGACGCCTTCGTGCTGCTGTTCTTCGCCCTGGCCCGCCTGGGCGCGGTGATGGTGCCCATCAACCCCGAGTTCGGACCGGCCGAGGCTGGCTATGTGCTCAAGCACGCCGAGGCCGTGGCCGTGGCTTGTACCCCGGCCACCCTGGCGGTGGCCCGGGAGGCCAGCGCGGGCATGGGCGTCGCCCCCTGGTTCATGCTGCTGGAGGGGCAGGCCGACGGCGTGCCCGGCTTCGAGCAACTGCTGGACGACACCGCGCCCGGTGTACTGCCGGAGGACGTCACCGCCGACGACATCTGCCTGACCATGTACACCTCCGGCACCACCGGCTTTCCCAAGGGGGTGATGCACTCCCAGCGCAATTTCGTCATGGCCGGCGAGGGTTTCGTGGAGCGCATGCACTTGCAGCCCGAGGACCGGCTGCTGTGCGTGCTGCCGCTGTTTCACATCAACGCGCTGTTCTATTCCCTGGGCGGAGCCACGGCGGCCGGCGCCTCCATCGTGTTCGCGCCGCGCTTCAGCGCCTCCGGCTTCTGGCCCCTGGTCGCCCGATCGGGGGCCACCGAGGTGAATATCATCGCCGCGGTGGGCAATATCCTGGCGCGTCGTCCCCGCTTGGAATTCGTGCCCGACCATCGGCTGACCAAAGTCTACGGTGCCCCGGTGACGCAGGAGATCGCCGATGCGTTCCGGAATGAGTTCGGCGTGCCGACGGTCATCGAGGGCTACGGCATGACCGAGATCCCCGGCGCCTGCAATCTGCCGTTCACCGGGCCGCACAAGATCGGCAGCATAGGCAAGCCGGCCCTGCACCCGAACCGGGAAATCACTTTCGCCGAACTGCGGGTGGTGGACGAGGAGGGTCGCGATCTGCCGGACGGGGAGGCGGGCGAGCTGCTGGTGCGCACCCCCATCGTCATGAAGGGCTATTACAAGGATCCGGAGCAGACCGCGGCGGCGTTTCGCGACGGCTGGTTCGTCACCGGCGATCTGGTGCGCCGCGAAGCCGACGGGTTCTTCCATTTCGTGGCCCGCAAGAAGGACATCATCCGCAAGCGCGGCGAGAACATCTCCGGGGCCGAGCTGGATCGGATCATCGGCGAGCATCCCGAGGTGGCGGAAGCCGCGGCCATTGCCGTGCCCTCGGAGTTGGGCGAGGACGAGATCCTGGTCGCCGTGGTGCCGCGTGCAGGCGGCGCTGTGTCCGCCGAAGACATCCGCGACTGGTGCCAGCAGCGCCTGGCGGCCATCAAGGTGCCGCGCTACGTGGCCTTTGTGGACTCCCTGCCGCATACCCCCACCCATAGGGTGGCCAAGTTCAAGCTCAAGGGCCGTGAGCTGCAGTCCTCCGCCGTGGACCTGAACACGCTGAACAAGAGGGCCTGACCATGACCGACGCCTATATCTGTGATGCCATCCGCACCCCCTTCGGCCGCTACGGCGGCGCCCTGTCCTCGGTGCGCGCCGACGACCTGGGGGCCATCCCGCTGACGGCCCTGATGGAACGCAATCCCTCGGTGGACTGGGGCGCGGTGGATGACGTGGTCTACGGTTGCGCCAATCAGGCCGGCGAAGACAACCGCAATGTCGGGCGCATGGCGCTGTTGCTGGCCGGACTGCCCAAGGAAGTGCCGGGCACCACTGTCAATCGCCTGTGCGGCTCCAGCATGGACGCCGTGGCCATCGCCGCCCGCGCCATCAAGAGCGGCGAGTGTGACATCATGATCGCCGGCGGCGTGGAGAGCATGTCGCGGGCGCCGTTCGTGATGGGCAAGGCGGACGCGGCGTTTTCCCGCGGCCAGAAGATCGAGGACACCACCATCGGCTGGCGCTTCGTCAACCCCTTGATGAAGGCGCGCTACGGGGTGGATTCCATGCCCGAGACGGCGGAGAACGTGGCCGAGGATTTCAACATCGCGCGCGCCGATCAGGATGCCTTCGCCCTCAGAAGCCAGCAGCGCACAGCTGCCGCCATGGCGGCGGGCTGGCTGGCCGAGGAGATCGTGCCGGTCAGCGTGCCGAGCAGGAAAGGCGCGCCGGTGCTGATCGAGCGGGACGAGCACCCGCGCCCCGACACCACCCTGGAGGGATTGGTCAAGCTGAAGGGGGTGGTCAAGCCGGAGGGCACGGTCACCGCCGGCAATGCCTCGGGGGTGAACGACGGCGCCTGTGCCCTGCTGCTGGCCTCCGGCGATGCGGCCAAGCGGCATGGGC
>CAYMHN010000500.1:0-3230 GCA_964390235.1 uncultured Candidatus Competibacteraceae bacterium | reverse complement strand
TGCGGCCTGAACTCCGGAAAATTTACAGGAAGAAGGAATACGAAACCAACAAGGTGGGCCGGAAGCTGAAGGAGTTTGCTGCAAGAAAACCCGGGGAACGGTTCTGCGTCATCAAGTGGAGCCTGGCCGATGCAGGGATGACGGCTCGGGTGAAGCAATTCTACCAGATCGAGCAAGACCTCATCCGGAACCTGCATCCGGTATACAACTCGGATCACAAGGAACGTCCCGGCGTTGTTTGAACGCGCACCGCAGCTGACAGACCGACGGTGCGCGGTGCGCATCCTACTTCTCCTCGTGGATTTTCGCCAGGAAATCCGGCGGGCCGAGTTCGTCGATCCGGTAGCCGTCCGGATGACTCCGGTTCTTGTCGTGGCTGAAGAAATGCGCCCGCTTGCGCGGCGGCAGGTAGCGCACCACCCGTCCCCGCAGCTTGAGGCTGCCGATCACCAGCCGCCGGAACCACCGCAGCGGTTTCGGAAAGCCGAAGGCTTCCAGCATGGTATCGTCGAGCAGGGCATGGACGCCGGTGCGGACCACGGGCGCCATGAAACCCGGAAACCAGGAGACGAACAGGTCGCGGGTGGCGGCGCCGATTGCGCGATTGGTTTCCGCAAAGCGGAAATGCCGGGCTTCGTAGTCCCGGTTGAACCGCTCGAAGGCGTCATAGGATTCCGGAATGTCCCGAATCCGCATGCGTGTGCCGACCTCCCGCCAGAAATGATAGCTGGCCAGCCGCTCCTGCTCGCACATCGGCCGCCAGCCGAATGCCGCGTTCCAGCGGATGGGTTCGAAGACGAAAGTGGAGAGCACGTACAGAAAGTCGTCGTTGGTGATGGCGAACTGCGTGTGGATGCGGTTGATGCGGCGAATCGCCGCGCGGCCGCGTTCGCTGTCGTAGCCCCATTCGCTGATCTCGGCGATCAGCAAGGCCGTGTCGTCGTAGCGTCGCTGCGCCCGTGCGGAAAACTCCCCGGTGCGCGCCAGCAGACCGGAAATGCTCGGCACGCAGTAGGTCCGGTACAGGGCGAGTTCCAGCGCGCGCACCGTGTCCCGGGAGAATTCGAAGCCGCAGGACAGATAATAGATCTCGACATGGTCCCGCGCGGGATCGAGCTGCCGGATCCGGTTCACTATGTCGTACCGCCCCATGAACCTGTTCCTCCCGCAACTTGTCAGCGCCAGAGCCGCTGGTCGAAGACGAACGGTTCCGGCGAATGGACCAGCAACCGGGTGAAATCCGGGTGCCGGGGGTTGAGGAGATAATCGGTTTCGGTCGGGATGATGGCCGAGGGCACGGCGAGCACCGCCGAGCGACCCTGCGCCAGCCATGCGTCACCCAGCGTTTGGCAAGTCTCGGGCGGATATGCTTCGCGCCAGCCGGTGGGCAGGTCATCCGGTGTCAGGCGTTCGAGCGCGCTATCGGCGGGAATGTCCACGGCAAACACGAGGAAATCGTTGGGCATCAGATCGCTATCGGCATGCACCAGCACCTCCAGCGCGGCCAGCGATTGCGTGGCGGCGGTGTAGACGGCGGGCCGCCCTTTGTGGTTCCAGCGCCCGCCGTAACGGCGCGCGCCCTCGCCGGTGAAGGCTTCCGCGCGGTGCGCGGCCTGGCACAGCCGCCAGACCCGGATCAACTGAATATCCCGTGCTCCAGCCGCCCCAGCACCTCATCGACCCGGGTGGCGCCGATATCGGTATCGAGCAGTTTCAGCGGCTGCTCGCCATTCAGCGCCCGATTGGGTCTATGCAGCCACCGCGCGGCCTTCGCCCGCGTGCCCAGCACGCGCTCGGCATGCGCCAGCACCCGGCTGAGCCGGTAGAGACGGTCGGATTCGTCGGCGGCCAGGCGCTGCGTCTGCTTGCGCCGGCTCAGGGTGCGCGAGGGCAGATCCAGCACCTCGGCTACTTCTTCCCGCGAGAGTTCGAAGGCCTCCATGGTGCGCTCCAGGGCCGCGAACGGCAGCCCCTGGCGCAGCATGGGGATCAGCTCGTGCTCGGTGTGCACGGCCCGGCGCAGGGTGCGGGTCCCGCCCCAGAGGGCGACGATTGCGTTAGCGGTGGACATCCTCGATTCACTTTCAGCCATATGGCGTTTAGTATAGCGCAGAATGGCTTATCCATCCGGAATCGGTCGGCGCATCCGCAAGCAGCCCGTCAGCGTATCCATCGGCGAACGTCCCGACCTTGGAGTATCCGTGAAGTCTGGCATACTGGATCGCGATCCACCGAGTGCAAACCCGAGCATCATCATGTATCCGGCCATTCCGGGTTACCGCATCGAACGCGAACTGGGCCGCGGCGGCATGGCCACGGTGTACCTGGCCGAGCAGTCGCAGTTCGAACGCAAGGTCGCGCTCAAGCTCATGGAACGCTCGCTCTCGGCCGATCCCGCCTTCGCCCGGCGCTTCATCCCCGAGGGCAAGACCGTGGCGCGCCTGTCGCACCCCAATATCATCAAGGTCTTCGACAGCGGCGAACAGGACGGCCAGTACTACCTGGCCATGGAATACCTGCCCGGCGGCACCTTGCAGCAGCGGATCAGCGCCGGGATAGCGCCCGGCGAGGCGCTGTCGATCCTGCGGGCGCTGGCCGACGCCCTGCGCCACGCCCACGCCCACCAGGTCATCCACCGCGACATCAAGTCGCAGAACGTGCTGCTGTATCCGGACGGCACCCCGGTGCTGTCGGATTTCGGCATCGCCAAGGCCCTGGATGCCGGGGTCACGGTCACCGCCAGCGGCTTCGTCATCGGCAGCCCGCGCTACATGAGTCCCGAGCAGATCCAGGGCGGCAGCGTCGATGGCCGTGCCGATCTGTACTCCCTGGGCGTGCTGTTTTACGAACTGCTCACCGGCAATCCGCCCTACCAGGCCGAGGAACGGATGGCCGTGCTGTACAAGCACCTGCACGATCCGATCCCGCGACTGCCCGAGCACCAGCAACGCTTCCAGCCGCTGCTGGACCGGCTGATGGCCAAGCGACCCGAGGACCGCTACCCGGACGCCGGGGCGCTGATCGAGACGCTGGACGAGTTGGACACCGGCCGCCCGGTACAGACCGCTCAAACCACTGCGCACGATGCGACCGTGGTCCGCTCACCCGAACCCGCGCGGTCCGGTAGCGGCGCCGCGGCGAGCAGCCGGTATCTACCGGCCCTGCTGGGCGCTGGCGGCCTCGCGCTGGCGGTCGCGGTCTACGGTCTCTGGCCGCGCGGCGACCAGCCT
>CAYMHN010000499.1:0-3239 GCA_964390235.1 uncultured Candidatus Competibacteraceae bacterium | reverse complement strand
ATCGCGGAATGTTTCGTGGAGGGCGGCGAGGTGCGCTCGCCTTCGGTGCAATGTCGTATCCCCCCGGTGGGCGGCATCGAGTTGATTTCCACCCACGAGCAGGTGCTGGGCGGCCCGAGCGGGCAGGTTTTTCAAGGCTGCGCCTTTCCGGCCCATGCCGCCTACCGACAGGCACTGCAACAGGCTGGTCTGCAAGTGGGCGAAGTGCTGCGCCGGCGCGGTGTCCTGGGCCGTTTCGGCGTGGATTTCATGGCGCTCAAGCAAGGCGAGCAGTGGTGCTTGCAAGCCATCGAGATCAATCTGCGCAAGGGCGGCACCACGCACACCTACATGATGTTGCAGTATCTGACCGATGGTCACTACGATCCGGGCACCGGCCATCATCTCACTCCGGCCGGACAAGCCCGCTATTACTACGCCACCGACAACTTGCAGAATCCCGCCTACCGCGGGCTGACCCCGGAAGACCTGATCAACATCGCGGTCGAAAACGATCTGCATTTTCACGCCGCCTTCCAGCAAGGCGTGGTGTTTCACTTGATCGGTGCCTTGTCCGAGTTCGGCAAACTGGGCATGGTCTGCGTCGCCGACAGTCGCGCCAACGCCCGGTGCTTGTACGATCACGCCAGCGTCACGCTGGATCGGGTCACGCTGGTGCAAGGGCACGAGGGGTAGTATCCGTAGGATGTGGTGAGGAACGAACCGCATCTTTGGCCGCTTTCAGGGAATTCCCCTGAATCCCCGTTCAGTAGTCCTTCACGAACAGCATCCGCGGCAGGTCGGCGAACGGTTCGCCGCCATGTGCGGTGACTCGGAAGCACTCGCTGATCTCCACCCCCCAGTCGGCGTGCCAGATGCCGGGGATGCAGTGGATGGTCATGTTCTCGCGCAGTTCGGTGCGGTCGCCCGGACGCAGGCTGAGGGTGTGCTCGCCCCAGTCGGGGGGGTAGTTGAGGCCGGCCGAGTAGCCGATGCGCGAATCCTTGACGATGCCGTGGCGGGCGATGGTGTTGCGCCACACGGCTTCCAGAGCCTCGCAGGTGATGCCGGGCTTGGCCGCATCCAGCACGTTGTTCAGCCCCTCGACCACGATCTCGGCGGTGTCGGCCAACCGCTGTGGCGGGGTGCCGAGGTGGACGGTGCGGGCCATCGGGCAGTGGTAGCGGCGGCGCGCCCCGGCCAGTTCCAGGATGGTCGCCTCGCCGCTGACGAAGGGCTGGTCGGTCCAGGTCAGATGCGGGGTGGAGGTGCCGACCCCGGTCGGCAGCATCGGGCAGATGGCGGTGTAATCGCCGCCGAACTCGGCGGTGCCGCTGATCTGGGCGTGGTAGATATCGGCCGCCACGTCACAGTGGCGGACCCCCGGTTCGATGCTGTCGATCGCCACCCGCATGGCTTTCTCGATGATGCGCGCGGCCTGGCTCATGTACTCCAGCTCGGCCGGCGACTTGATCACTCGTACCCAGTTGACCAGACTGGTGGCGTCCTTGAAGCGGGCCTCGGGCAGGTCGCGTCTCAGCGTCTCGTAACAGGCGGCGGTGAAGTAATAGGTGTCCATCTCGACGCCGATCAACCCTCGGTCCCAGCCGCGTTCCTTAAGTACCAGGGCGACGTATTCCATGGGGTGCTTGTCCGCCGCCTGTACGTAGTCGTCGGTATAGGCGCGGATATTGTCATGCCGCAGAAAGGTGGTTACCTTGGCCGCGTTGGCATCCATGCCGCGACCCACCCAGACCGGTTCGTCGGCATCCAGGGCCAGGATCACCAGCTGGTGCACATAGAACGACCAGCTGTCATAGCCGGTCAGATAATTCATATTGGCCGGATCGGTGGCCAGCAGGACCTCGATGCCATGGTCGGCCATGCGCTGCTTGGTGTTGATGATGCGTTGCTGGTACTCGGCTCTGGCGAAAGGCAGCATGGGTCGGATCTCCCGGTGGTTCAGTCCAGGGTGGTGTCGGTGGCCAGCACCGCGATGGTATCGCCGCGCCGGACCCAGCCGCGGCCGGCGCGGGTGATCAGCAGCCCGGCGATGGCGGCGCGGACCTCCCGCGCTGCCTGGTCCGGATGGTGCGGATCGTGGATCCGGCCGAGAACGCCGTCGGCCCGGACCGGCTCGCCGACTTCATACAGCGGTTCGTACAGGCCGTCGCTCAGGGCCATCTCGTAAGCCCCCTCGGGCGGAGTCTCCATCAGACGGGAGGTCTCGCCCGCGGGTTCTCCCTCCAGTATGCCGAAATGCCCGAGGATGTTGTGCACCCCGCGCTCGGCGATGGCCAGGGTCCGCGGGGTGACGAAGCCACCGCCACCCAGTTCGGTGGACACGAACACCTTGCCCAGGTCCTCGACCGCCCCGTCCAGCATGCCGGCGCTGTCCAACTCGCGCAGCAGCAGCAGGATGGGCGCGCCGAAGGCCTGGCCGGCGGCCAGGGTGGCGCGCATCTGCTGCGCATCGTCGAGCCGGTGGACCACGGCGCAGGGACTGAAGATCATCGACGAGCCGCCGGAGTGCAGATCGACCACGGCATCGGCCATGGGCAGCAGCGCCCGGTAGACGTAATCGGCGATCATTTCGGTCACGCTGCCATCGTGGCGACCCGGAAACACCCGGTTCATATTGCGCCCGTCGATGGGCGAAAGGCGGGTGCCGGCCAGCAGGGCCGGGAAGTTCAGCCCTGGCAGGATGATCACCCGACCCCGCAACCGTTCCGGCTGTAGTTCGCGGGCCAGCTTGAGCAGGGCCAGCGGACCCTCGTACTCGTCGCCGTGATTGCCGCCGGTGAACAGCACCGTGGGTCCGTCGGCATTGCCGATCACGCAGATCGGCATCAGCAGACTGCCCCAGCCGGAGCGGTCGGTCGAATGGGGGATGATCAGTCGGCCGGACTGCTTGCCCGGCCGCTGGTAGTCGACCGTGGCGACGATGCGAAAACCGCTCATGGAGTGCTCCCGGGAAAAATGTTGAGACATCAGCCGCGCTCGGGATACAAGGGCGGCAGCGCCGAGGCGCTTGCCGCTGGAGGAGGTGTCGCCGGTCGCAACCCGCCGCGCACTGCTTGCCATAGCGTATCACCCCGCCAGTACTGATCATCGGTGGCGTATAAGGCCCGATCCAGGGCCAGCAGGGACTCGCGCGCATGGCTGGCCCGTGCCGCCAGGGCGCCGAGACTGGTGGGAGGCTGTTCGGGCCATTCCGCCGCCGCCCAGGCCAGCAGAGACCGCGCGGCGCCCTTGGCGTC
>CAYMHN010000498.1:0-3249 GCA_964390235.1 uncultured Candidatus Competibacteraceae bacterium | reverse complement strand
GGTTCAAGGCAAGCGATTCGCCGAGCCACATCGCCAGCGCTGTGTGATCGTAAAGATCGTCGCCGCTCAGTCCATGCACGAACACAGTCAAGCCGTCTCGATTGAGCGCCAGCCACGGCACCAACGTTCCGAATAATTCCGCTTTGAACGCAACTTGATAACTCCAGCGCGGGTGTGGTCCGACGTTCTTCTCATGGAAGCGTCCCATCTTGATATCGAAGTTGTCGCTTATCCGCTCGCGCAAGGCGCGGGCCTGCTCGACGCTCGATTCGTCGAAATAGACATGAGCATGATAGTCCTTGATCTGTTCAATGTTCATCCATCCGTTTCCTCGTGAAGTTATCAAACAAAATTCCACAATTCGACGAAAAACTCCAGGCCCTGGAGAGCCGGTTCGAGGTGCGACCCGAAACGTAGGGGAACCCTTCAACGCACATCGGAATGCCCCAGATGCCGGTCCGGGGCGACGAGATCGCGCACCCGCTGCTTCAATTCCGCCGCTTCCGGGAAGCGGCCCTCGACCTTGCGCGACCAGGCCAGTCGCTCATCGACATGGATTTCGAATACCCCGCCCGTGCCGGGGATCAGCGCTACCTCGCCGAGGTCGTCGCTGAAGGTGCTCAGCAGTTCCTGGGCCAGCCAAGCGGCACGCAGCAGCCAGCGGCACTGCGTGCAATAGCGGATGGCGATCCGCGGTCGGTTGGCGACCACCGGTTGGTCAGATGCCATCTCGATACTCCCTGATGCCGGATAGACGAACAATATACCTGATCACCCGGGCGACTCTGGCAGGACAGTATGGTTTCCACTAGCATATGGCTGGTTTGACAACCAAAGCGTAGCGCCAATGATGTACCCTCTGTCGGATCGCCCGAGTCAACCACCTACACGCTCCTCGATGTCCTGTTCAGCAAGTACCCCGGTATCATCCGATCCTATCCTCGCCATTATCGAGACCGATTGCCGGTACTTCGAATTGGGAGCGAAAGAAATCCGGCTTCCCGGGGCCCAGTGGGTTTATATGCGAGGACTCGAGTTCATGTGTTCCGCATCGGTCATCCAGCGTATTCGTCCGGAGCGCATCGACCTGCCGGTCACGATTTGGTTGGGGCACACCGAAAACCTGGCTCGGAAGCTCAAGCTCGGCTACGTTCGAATCTACCTTACCCGCGAAACCACTGATTGGACGCGTGCCCTCCAGCATCGTGGGTATCGGCGTAAAGTGGAATTCCTGTTGCGCCAGGATGTATCGGACTTCGAAACCGACCACCTGCATCTGGTGCCGGTCGACACACCCGAAGCTTGGCATAGCCGGGTGACACTTTTTCAGCACGACCGTAAAGGCATGGATGGACATGACCTGCTTCCCGTTGCGTGGAACGAACTGGAGCGCCGCAAGGCCGCCACCGGCGAGTTGCACTGCCTGACGGCTATCCACCATGACCGCTGCGTGGGAGCCGTGTCGTTCATGAGGACGAGGCACTTTTTGCGCGTCAAGAACCTGTTTGTACATCCGCTCCATCGCAGACAGGGCGTGGCCATGGCGATGTTGAAGTGGATGCACGAACAGGCGCGCCTCCTGCACATGCGATCCGTGTGCCTGATGGCGGTTGACGGCAGCCCCGCCATCGACTTATATCGTCTCATGGGCATGGAAATCGTGGGGGAACAGTATGAATGGATCAAGCCCATCGACCCAGGATAGATAATCCATGACAAGCGCATTGCATACCAGCCATCGATTGTCCGCCGAACAACTCGACCAGTACCGGAGAACCGGATATCTCGTTCTGAGGGCCTTTTTTTCCAGGGCGGAGATGGCCGGATGGGTAGCCGAGTGCGAGCGATTGGCCGAACGCATTCAATGCATGGACGAATCGGATGGACGTCGCCAGCAACGGAAACATCTTTCCCTGGGTACGATTTACGACCGCTTGGATCCGGTGTCCGATTTTTCCCGACTTTTTGGTGACCTGTCGAACGAACCGAGACTGTTGGCGGTTGTGGGCGATCTAGTCGGCGAACCTGCTCTGGTCATGAAGGACAAATTGATCATCAAACCGCCCGGAACATTCGGATACGGGATCCATCAGGATTATCCGTATTGGGAGCGGACCGGTATTCCGCCGGATGCGGTGCTTACCGCGTGGGTGGCCATCGATGAGACCATCGAAACGAACGGCGCACCGGAAGTGTTCTCTGGACAGCACGGACGACGCATACCTGGAACACTCGATGAACCCCTCGACGTGGATGAGCGCCTACTCGATACCTCGACGGGGGTCTTGGTGGAATTGAATGCCGGCGATGTGTTCCTGTTTCATTCCCTGATGCCTCACCGGAGTGCACCCAACCGCTCCAAGAACCACCGGCGCGCCCTTCTGATCACCTATGCACCGGTGCGGTACAAGGCACGGAAATCCATTTTCTATCGGCCAATCCCGAATTCATGATTCACGCGCCTGCTCGCGCAGCAGATATTTCTGGATCTTGCCGGTCGAGGTCTTGGGCAGAGGGCCGAACACCACGGACCGGGGTACCTTGTAGTGCGCCAGATGCTGGCGGCACCAGTCGATGATGTCCTCGGCCGCCACCTCGCCGGCATCGGCGCGCAGGGTGACGAAGGCGCAGGGCGTCTCGCCCCAGTGCTCGTCGGGCCGGGCCACCACGGCGGCTTCCATGACATCGGGATGCTTGTACAGCACCTCCTCGACCTCCAGGCTGGAGATGTTCTCGCCGCCGGAGATGATGATGTCCTTGGAGCGGTCCTTGATCTCCACGTAGCCGTCCGGATGCAGCACACCCAGATCGCCGGTATGGTACCAGCCACCCCGGAAGGCCCGGTCGGTGGTGTCCGGGTTCTTGAGATAGCCCTTCATGATGGTATTGCCGCGCAGCAGCAATTCGCCGATGGTCCGACCGTCGGCCGGCACCGGCTCCAGGGTCTCGGGATCGGCCACCCGGAAATCCTCCAGCGTGGGGTAGTAGACCCCCTGGCGGGCGGTCAGGGAGGCGCGCTCAGCCAGGGGCAGCACCGCCCAGTCGGGCTGTTCCACGCACAGCGTGGACGGTCCGTAGCTCTCGGTCAGGCCGTAGAGATGGGTGACGTGAAACCCCATGTCCTCCATCCGGGCGATCACCTGGCTGGGCGGCGCGGCGCCACCGGTGGCCACCTGGACGACGTGCTCGAAGCGGCGTTTCACGCTGTCCGGCGCGTGGATCAGCAAGTTCAGCACGATGGGCGCACCA
>CAYMHN010000497.1:0-3249 GCA_964390235.1 uncultured Candidatus Competibacteraceae bacterium | reverse complement strand
GACTTGCAGAATGATGTCACCACCGACGATGTGGCTCTGGCGGCGCGCGAAGGCTACGACTCGGTGGAACTGCTCAAGCGCTACACCACCCTGGGGATGGGTACCGACCAAGGCAAGACCGGCAATATCAACGGCCTGGCTCTGCTGGCCCTGGAGCGGCGGCTGCCGATCACCGAGGTCGGCACCACGACCTTCCGTCCGCCCTATACCCCGGTGACCATCGGCGCCATCGCGGGGCGCTCGGTGCGTCGTCATTTCGCGCCGCTGCGCCGTACCCCCATGCATCAGCTGCACGAACAGGCCGGCGCACTGTT
This sequence comes from uncultured Candidatus Competibacteraceae bacterium, assembly GCA_964390235.1. Taxonomy (GTDB): domain Bacteria; phylum Pseudomonadota; class Gammaproteobacteria; order Competibacterales; family Competibacteraceae; genus CAYMHN01. The sequence goes on along the minus strand of CAYMHN010000497.1, from coordinate 2,935 downwards.
CACCGAGGCCGGTCCATGGCTGCGGCCCAGCGCTTATCCGCGGCCTGGCGAGTCCCGGCGCCAGGCCGCCATCCGCGAGGCCACACATGCGCGCCGGGCGGTGGCCATGGTCGATGTTTCCACCCTGGGCAAGATCAATGTCCAGGGACCGGACGCGGCCCTGCTGCTGGATCGAGCCTATGTCAACGGGTGGCGCAAGCTGGCGGTGGGCAAGGCCCGTTACGGGGTGATGCTGCGCGAGGACGGCATCGCCTTCGATGACGGCACCACCACGCGGTTGGCCGAGCAGCGCTATTTCATGACCACCACCACGGCCAATGCGGCGGTCGTGCTGCGCCACCTGGAATACCTGCTGCAAGTGATCTGGCCGGAGCTGCGAGTGACGGTCGGCTCGGCCACCGATCAGTGGGCCGGCATCGCCCTGACCGGACCGCGCAGCCGCGAGCTGCTGTCCACGCTGGTCGCCGACGAGATCGGCGACACCGCCCTGCCCTTCATGGGTCTGCTGGAAACCCGGATCGACGATCCGCCACTGCGCATCCTGCGGATCAGCTTCTCGGGGGAACTGGCCTACGAACTTTACACCCCGGCCGATTACGGCCCGGCGCTGTGGCAGCGCCTGCAGGAGGCCGGCCAGTCCTTCGAACTCCAGCCCTACGGCCTGGATGCGCTGGACATTCTGCGCATCGAGAAAGGCCATGTCACCGGGGCCGAGATCGACGGCCGCCGCACCCTGGACGATCTCGGCCTGGGCACCATGGCACGGATGGACAAGGATTTCATCGGCCGGGCCTTGATGCACCGCGAGGCGTTCGATGCAGTCGAGCGACCGCGACTGGTCGGCTTGCAAGCGGTGGCAGCCGACCAGCCGCTGAAACCCGGTATGCACCTGGTGGCCGAAACCACCCTACAGACCCCCGCCGCCAGCCTGGGCCATGTCAGCTCGGCCTGCTACAGCCCGGCGCTGGAGCGCGAGATCGGTCTGGGTTTCATCCAGGGCGGACGGGAACGCATCGGCGAGACGCTGTACGCCACCGACCCACTGGCCGGTCGGCATCTGGCGGTCGAGGTCGTCAGTCCGCACTTCTACGACCCCGAGGGAGAACGCCTGCGTGGCTGACCGACATTCCGCCCTGCATGAGTGGTACACGCCCGGCCTGTACGGCGCCGACGCGTCCCTCGGGCTCCACGTGCGACAGCGTCGGGACCTGAATCTGTACCAACTGACGCATTGGCCGGACCGGGGCAAGGCCTTCGCCGACATGCTAGGGGAGCTGATCGGCCTGGTGCCAACCGACCGAGCCTCGGGCAATGAGGGGCACACCCTGCTGCCGATCGGCCCCGAGACCTACTGGCTGGTGTCGGCCGACGTGGTGGACGGATCGCTGCGCGATCGGCTCGAAGCCGATATCGGCACGCTCGCAGACCTTGGCCACGCCTGCACCGGGCTGTCCCTGTCCGGCCCCAAGAGCCGCGCGCTGCTGGCCAAGGGCCTGCCGATCGATCTCCACCCGCGCGCCTTCCCCGAACATGGGGTGGCAGTATCGGCCATCCACGGCATCGATATCGTGGTGCATCGGAACGGAACCGACAGCGTGTTCGACCTGTATGTCCCGCGCAGCTATGCCGGGGATTTCTGGCACTGGCTGACCGGCGCGGCGGCCGAGTTCGGGTATCGAGTGGATTGAACGCGAGAATGCCTCAGCGCCGGGCCAGCTGTTCGAAATCCCGCGCCAGGGTATCGAGGCGGTTGCGCAGATGCTGACGTTGGCCGCTGGTCAGGGTGCCGTCCAGTTCCAATAGCAGATCCTGGGTCAGCATCCGGGTACGCAATCTGGCCTGCTTCAGTTCTTCCGGCCGATCGGATTCGGGTTCGACCAGCAGGGTTCTCAAGGCGGACTCGAACTCGGTCGATGAGGAGGAGCCGGCGTTGGTCAGGCTTCGCAGATGCCGCTGCCAGTGCTCCCGGAACGCCAGGTTCAGTTCACCCATGGGGGCATAGCGCCGGCCCCAGTCGCGCAGGATGGCAGCCTGCTGCGGGCTGATTCGACCCAGCCAGTAATCCAGCCGGTCGCTGGCTTGTTCGGCGCGACGATCGGCAACCCGGAGCGGCGCGGGATCGACATACTCCCGCTGGTATCTCTGATTGCGTTCCGCCAGGGTTTCGAACAGCTGCTCCTGCTGGTCCGCCGACAGATCGGCCAACAAATCCGCCACCAGAGGGGTTGTTTGCAGCATCAGATCACGCCAGAACCCTTCCAGGGCCTGCTCGTGCCGCTCCAGATCGGCCCGGCTCAGACCTCGGTCCAGGTCGCCTTGCAGTTCGCGCAGCCAGGCGGCATAGCGTGGCAGCTGGGTCTGGCGATGCCAGCGCAGCAGTTCCGCCAGGTTGGCGTCGAGCTGCGCGCGCTGTTCGCTGTTAAGGTTGACATAATTGCCCAGATAGCGGGGCAGCAGCCAGTCCAGCCGGTCATACAGCAACTTGACCGTGCTGCAAGCCGCCAGCAGCAGAATCAGACAAGCCAGCATCGAAACCCGGGTTTTCATGCCGATTGCGCGGCGTTGCGCAGCGCCAGCCGACGTCGATAGTAATGCCATAGCCGATATCCCAACAGCAGTGTCAGCACCGCCGCATAGATCAATGGTTCACGCGGATCGGCCTTGACCAGCCACAGAAAGTGTAGCACGGCCAGGACCGCGATCGGATAGATCAGCCGGTGCAGCCGCTGCCAGTTGCGGCCCAGGCGGCGCATCATGGCCTTGGTCGAGGTCACCGCCAGGGGGACCAGCAGCACCAGGGCGGCGAAGCCGACCGTGATGTAGGGACGCTTGAACACATCCTCGGCAATCGTGATCGGATTGAAGAAATGATCGAACACCAGATAGGTGGCGAAATGCAGAACCACGTAGAAAAACGCGAACAGCCCCAACATGC
>CAYMHN010000496.1:0-3250 GCA_964390235.1 uncultured Candidatus Competibacteraceae bacterium | reverse complement strand
CCGATAGATGGGCCATGATGCGCAGCTCGATCTGCGAGTAGTCGGCGGCCAGCAGTCGGTAACCCTGGTCGGCGATGAAGGCTTGGCGGATGCGCCGGCCTTCCGGGGTGCGGATCGGGATGTTCTGAAGATTCGGTTCGGACGAGGACAGCCGTCCGGTGCTGGTCACCGCCTGATGATACGAAGTGTGCACCCGACCGGTAGCCGGATGGACCAGCTGCGGCAGCTTGTCCGCATAGGTCGTCTTGAGCTTGCTCAGCATGCGGTGTTCCAGGATCAGCCGCGGCAGCTCATAACCCCGGGCGGTCAATTCCTGCAGCACGTCCTCGGCCGTGGACGGTTGCCCCTTGGGGGTCTTCTTGATCACCGGCAAGCCCTGTTGCTCGAACAGGATCTCCTGTAACTGCTTGGGCGAACTCGGGTTGAACGGCTGGCCCGCCTCGGTCCGGGCCTGCTGTTCGAGTTCCCGCAGACGCTCGGCCAGCTCCCGGCCATGCTGCCGCAACAGCGCGCTGTCGATGCGCACCCCGCGCCGCTCCATGGCGTTCAGCACCGGCACCAGCGGGATTTCCAGTTGGTCGTACAGCGCGGCCAGCGCCGGGCTCTGTTGCAGCCTGGGCCATAGCGTCCGGTGCAGCCGTAGGGTGACATCGGCATCCTCGGCCGCGTAACGGCAAGCCGGGTCCAGCTCGATCTGATTGAAGCTCAGCTGTTTGGCGCCCTTGCCGGCGACATCCTCGAAACGGATCGTATCGAGGTTCAGATAGTGCGCCGCCAGCGAGTCCAGATCGTGGCGGCTGGCGGTGCTGTCCAGGACATAGGACTGCAGCATGGTGTCATGGCGGATGCCGGCCAGGGTGATGCCATGATTGGCCAGCACATGCGCGTCATACTTGAGGTTCTGACCCAGTTTGGCGCTTCGTGGATCCTCCAGCAGCGGCCTGAGCGCGGCCAGCACCCGATCCCGGTCCAGCTGTTCGGGCGCACCCGGGTAATCGTGGGTCAGGGGTAGGTAGAACGCCCGGCCGGGTTCCAGCGCAAACGACAGCCCGACCAGTCGGGCGTCAAGATAGTTCAGACTGGTGGTCTCGGTGTCGAAGGCGAACAGCTCGGCCTGGCGCAGTTGTGCCAGCAGGGCGGTGAAATCCGTTTCGCTCAGGATCAGCGCGTAGTCGGCCGATGGCCGGGGTCGATCCGGTGCGGCGGTAGCCCGTGCCTCGGGTGGATCGTCCAGCTGGCGCAGCCAGGTCCTGAATTCGTAGCGCTGGTAAAGCGCGCGCAAGGTGGCGACATCCGGTGACGCGGCTTGTAGCTGCCGGGGTTGGAGGTCGAGATGCAGTGCGCAGTCTATGGTGGCCAGCCGTCGGGACAGATCCAGCCGATCCAGATGGTCGCGCAGCTTGTCACCGACCTTGCCGGTGATCTCGGCGGCGTGCTCGACCAGGGCGTCCAGCGAGCCGTACTGCTGCAACCACTTGGCGGCCGTCTTGGGGCCCACGCCGGGAATCCCGGGAATGTTGTCGGCGCTGTCGCCCATCAGGGCCAGCAGATCGACGATACGTTCGGGTGGGACCCCGAACTTGTCGGTCACCCCGGCGGGATCCAGCCGAACATTCTTCATGGTGTCGAGCAGGTGAATGCGTTCGTCGACCAGTTGAGCCATGTCCTTGTCGCCGGTGACGATCAGTACCTCCATGCCCGCTGACGCACCCTGGCGCGCCAGGGTGCCGATGACATCGTCCGCCTCGACCCCGGACACGCACAGCAGCGGCAGTCCCAGGGCGCGCACGCAGGCATGCAGGGGTTCGATCTGGGCGGCCAGATCCTCCGGCATGGGGGGGCGGTGCGACTTGTACTCGGCGAACAGTTCGTCGCGGAAAGTGGGGCCGGGTGCGTCGAAAATCACGCCGATATGCGATCGTGGATACTCGGCCAGCAGCTTGCGCAGCATGTTGAGCACCCCGTACAAGGCCCCGGTGGGTTCGCCAGCGGCATTGCTCAGCGGCGGCAGCGCATGATAGGCGCGAAACAAATAGGACGAGCCATCGATCAGCAACAGGGTCTCGTTGCTCACGAACGTTCCTTGCAGTCAGCGGATCGGGCCATTATCACCGCTGCTCCCGACAAGACGCAAAAAAACCCGGCCATGATGGCCGGGTTGGCTGAACGCCGGAACGCCGGAACGCCGGAACGCTTATTCGGGCAGGATCACGGTGTCGATGACGTGAATGACGCCGTTGCTGGTCTCGATATCGGCCTGGACCACGGTGGCCTCGTCGATCATGACGGTATCACCGTTCACGGTGATGGTCACCGACTGGCCCTGCACCGTTTCGGCGGATTCCAGTCCGACCACATCGGCGGCCATGACCTTGCCGGCCACCACATGGTAGGTCAGCACGCTGGTCAGCGCGTCGATATCGGCTAGCAGGGCGGCCAGGGTTGCCTCCGGCACGGCGGCGAAAGCCTCGTCGGTGGGCGCGAACACGGTGAACGGGCCTTCGCCTTTCAGGGTGTCGACCAGACCAGCGGCCTGCACGGCCTGCACCAGGGTATTGAAGCTGCCGGCCGCAACCGCGGTATCGACGATGTCCATCTGCGCGTCGGCCTGAGCGGTGCCGATGGTCATGAGTCCGAAAGTACCGGCGATGAGCACGGATTTGATTTGGCGTACCATAAGATTCCTCCTGTTGAGTTTGCATTCAACCCGTATCGGGTACCCAATGGAAAACGATGGCGATGCAAAGTTCCACAGAAATTATACAAAACCCGGAGTATCGGCGATTTTATCTGTACAAAGATTATATATTCTGGTTCCGATGTTCTTGCTGGCGGGCTGCGCCACACTGCTCGAACCATCCGCTGAATGGCAGGCCAGCCTCCAGCAGTTGATCGGTCGGGTATTGGTGATTCGCGAGGACGTCTACGTGACCGGCTGGACCGGCATGGTGTTGCAGCCGGGCGATCGGATCGTGACCATGGAGCAGGCCGTGGCCGAGATCGATTACCGGGGGTCGGATCGGTCCGACGAACCCGTCATCTGTACCTTGGAGTTGCCGGAAAGCCAGCAGCTGACGGTAGGTGGCCTCGGAGATTGCCGGACGGGGGGTGACAGGGTCGGTTTGAGTACCGGCAGCATAATCGAACTGACCCCCCGACCGAGCGGGCCTTAGGTAAGACCGCGCCCGCCTCTGGCGGCGGGCACGGCCGGGTTCAGGTATTGACCTTGTGCAAAGCGATGCCGTGCACC
>CAYMHN010000495.1:0-3250 GCA_964390235.1 uncultured Candidatus Competibacteraceae bacterium | reverse complement strand
GGCGGCCAGGCCACCGATGGCCACGAGCGCGGCATGGAGCTGCGCGCCCGCCAGACACTGTTCGCCGGGAGCTGCCGTGGCTCGCTGACCAAGGCTCTGTTCCAGCGCTTCAAGCTGCGCGAAGGCGTCGATCCGCAAACCTATGCCATCGGCATCAAGGAACTGTGGGAAGTCGATCCCGATCGGCACCAGCAGGGCAGCATCGTCCACACCATCGGCTGGCCGCTGGATGCCGGCACCTACGGCGGGTCGTTTCTGTATCACCTGGAGGACCACCAGGTGTCGGTCGGTTTCGTGATCGGCCTGGATTATCGCAATCCCTATCTGAGTCCGTTCGAGGAGTTCCAGCGCTTCAAGACCCATCCGGAAATCCGACCCGTGTTCGAGGGCGGCCGGCGCATCGCCTACGGCGCCCGGGCCCTCAACGAGGGCGGTTTCCAGTCCATCCCCCGGCTCACCTTCCCGGGTGGGCTGCTGATCGGCGACACGGCGGGGTTTCTCAACGTGCCCAAGATCAAGGGCAGCCACACGGCGATGAAATCCGCCATGGTGGCCGCCGAAGCCGTGTTCGAGGCTCTGGGCCGGGAGGCGACTGTCACCGAAGTGACCGACTATCCGGAGCGGCTCAAGCAGTCCTGGCTGTGGGAGGAGCTGCACCAGGTACGCAATATCCGCCCCTCGTTCCGCTGGGGACTGTGGGGCGGCCTGGCCTATTCGGCCCTGGAAGCCTATGTGCTACGCGGCAAGGCGCCCTGGACGCTGAACCATCACGCCGACCATGAGTCCCTCAAGCCGGCGCGCGACTGCGAACCCATCGACTATCCCAAACCGGACGGCAAGATCAGTTTCGACCGCCTGTCCTCGGTGTTTTTGTCCGGCACCAATCACGAGGAAAACCAGCCCTGCCATCTTACCCTGAAGGATGCCGAGGTGCCGATCCGGCATAATCTGGCCTTGTACGATGCCCCCGAGCAGCGCTACTGCCCGGCCGGCGTCTACGAAATCATCAGGGATGACGACGGCGCCAAGCCGCGTTTGCAGATCAATGCCCAGAACTGCGTGCACTGCAAGACCTGCGATATCAAGGACCCCACCCAGAACATCCACTGGGTAGTACCGGAAGGTGGAGGTGGGCCAAATTATCCAAATATGTAATCATAGCGTCCGCCACCAGGAAACTTGACTGTGAGTTTCTGGTCATTGGGTTTATCGTATTTCTCGATGGGAGGTTGTTCAAGCATGACTGAAAGAACGTACCCGAATGCAGTATCGACCCGGCAGGAATCGGTACTGGCCACCAACCGGGTGTTGCGTAACACCTATATGCTGCTGTCCATGACCCTGCTGTTCAGCGCGCTGACCGCCGCTTTCGCGGTGGTTACCAACGCGCCGTCGCTGGGCCTGCTCAGCCTCTTCATCTACTTCGCGCTGTTCTTCGTGACCGCCAAGTTGCAGAACAGCGTCTGGGGTCTGGTGTCGGTGTTCGCGCTGACCGGTTTCATGGGCTATACCCTGGGGCCGATGCTGAGCGCCTTTCTGGGTCTGGCCAATGGCCCGCAACTGATCGCCACCGCCCTGGCGGGCACCGGCGTGATCTTCCTGGGTCTATCGGCCTATGTGCTGACCACGCGCAAGGACTTCACCTTCCTGGGCGGTTTCGTGATGGTCGGCATGTTGGTGATCCTGCTGGCTTTCCTGGCCAACTTCTTCCTGCAGATCCCGGCCCTGATGCTGGCGCTGTCGGCGGCCATAATCCTGCTGATGTCGGCCTTCATCCTGTGGGAGACCAGCAACATCATCCATGGCGGTGAGACCAACTACATCATGGCCACCGTGGGTCTGTTCGTGTCGATCTACAACATCTTCGCCAATCTGCTGATGCTGCTAGGCATCTTCGGCGGCGACGACTGATTGACTCCGACGGACGGTAACCCGGCCCCGCCCATCCGGCGGGGTTTTTATTTGACGCCGGGTGAAATCCATTTATGGCTGCTGTACCTGGACCAAGTCGTCGATCCGGGTTTACCCGACCGCTACCATGAGCTGCTGGACAGCGCTGAGCAGGCGCATTTCCGGCGGCTGCGGCTGCCCAAGGTGGCGCGTCAATATCTTCTGTCCCGGGTCCTGGTTCGCAGCAGTCTCAGCTTTTATTCCGCAGTGCCTCCGTCGGCCTGGCGGTTCCGACCCGGATCGCACGGACGCCCCGTAATCACCGACCCCGGACTCCCGGGGCTGGATTTCAATCTGGCCCATACCGAAGGCTTGATCGTCTGTGCCGTGAGCCGGGATACCATGCTGGGCGTGGATGTCGAGTACCTCGACCGCGACAATCAGCTCATCGAGATCGCCGAGCGCTTCTTCGCTCCCGCCGAATACCGCGATCTGCGAGCCCTGCCGGTAGCCCGGCAACGGGAACGCTTCTTTGATTACTGGACGCTGAAAGAAGCCTACATCAAGGCGCGCGGCCTGGGTCTGGCCTGCCCCCTGGGCAAGTTCGCCTTTCACCTGCGTCCTGGCGAGCGGATCGGCCTGGACATCGACCCCGAACTGGGTGACAACAGCGAACGCTGGCACAGCCGGCTGGGCCGGCCGACACTGCGGCATCGGCTTGCCCTGTGCAGTACCTCGGCCACTACGCCCCGAATCTGGCGTTGCGTACCGCTGGTCGCGAAGACGGTCGAACCACTGTCGCTCGACGACCGACTGCCGGCCGAGTGAGTCTCAGTCCCGCGCCGGGTCGGCTTCCAGCGGGTAGACGCCGTCGGCGTCGTGGACTTCCCGGCCATGCAAGGGCGGATTGAACACGCAGGCCAGCTTGAGTTCGGTCCTGGCGCGCAGCAGATGAGCATCGTGCTGATCCAGGATGTAGACGGTACCCGGCGCGATCGGATAGACCTTGCCATCGGCGGTGGTCTCGACCTCGCCCTCGCCACTGATACAGTACACCGTTTCCAGGTGGTTGCGGTAATGGATCGGGGTCTCGGTGCCGGCGTAGATGGTGGTGATATGGAAGGAAAATCCCATACTGTCGTCCTTCAGGGACAGACGGGTGCTTTCCCAGTTCTCGCTGACCACGCGGCGCGCGGTCCGTTCGGCTGCCTGTAGGGTGCGAACAATCATAGTTTCTCTCCCGAGTCGTTCAGGCCATGGCGCCGAGCTTGAGTTGCCGCTTGCGGGCGGCCCGGTCCATGAGGTCGGTGACGCTGGCGGCCAGGATCTCCAGACCGCGTGCCAGGGTGGCGTCGTCGAT
>CAYMHN010000494.1:3031-3251 GCA_964390235.1 uncultured Candidatus Competibacteraceae bacterium | reverse complement strand
CCCGGCGGATGCGACGGTTCCCGATCCACTGCCCGTCCCCGGCGATCCGCTGTCGGCCTGCCACGTCGTCGTGGAGACGGACGGCGCGGGCTTGCCTGTGGGACTCTATACAGTGGAGATCGAGGACGCCGATGCGCTGAATAATCTGTTCTTCTTTACAGAATATGACATTCTCCCCCTTACCGTGGCAACCGTTGGCGATATCGTGTGGCTGGATGAA
>CAYMHN010000494.1:0-3021 GCA_964390235.1 uncultured Candidatus Competibacteraceae bacterium | reverse complement strand
AAACGGGGATGGCGTTCAGAACGCCGGCGAGCCGAGTCTGCCCAATGTCGAAGTCGAGTTGTACGAAGTACCCTTCGTCGACGACGGCCAGGGAAACATGATCTGCGACAGCGGTTACGACTTCGGCGGCTTGACCCCGGTCATCGCGACAACCGATGCCGATGGCAAGTACCAGTTCGAAGTTCCGGTCGATGTACTGAATGGCGTGAAGTGCTACCTGGTGTTCATCGACGAGAACCAACCGGCTTTGAGCGGCCTGACCCATAACCCGCTGGTCGACGACACCCCGGAGAACGATCTGCCCACTCAGCAGATCAACCGTCCGCTGCCGCTCGCAGTGGCGGTCGAAGCCAACGCCAACTATCTGCAAATCGACTTCGGTTTCATCCAAGAACCGGTCGCCCCCGCCATCATGATCGAGAAGTCTACCAATGGCGAGGATGCCGATACCGCCCCCGGCCCGGTGCTGGCCATTGGATCTCCGGTCACCTGGACCTACGTGGTGACCAATACCGGCAACGTCGCGCTCACCAACGTGATTGTCACCGATGACCAACTGGACGATTCAGCGATCGACTGCGGCGACGGCAGCAACATGATCGGCGAGCTGGATGTCGGAGCGGAGGCGAGCTGCACTGCACAGGGTACGGCTCAGGCGGGCCAGTACGCCAACCTCGGTTCGGTTACCGGCATGTTCGAAGAGACTGAAGTCACGGACAGCGACCACAGCCACTACTTCGGCGAGACCTCGAATGGCGGAGGCCAGGGCTGTACCCCGGGCTACTGGCGGCAGCCGCATCACTTCGGCAACTGGACGGCGCCTTATACGCCCGACACCCTGTTCAGCGACGTGTTCGAAGACGCCTTCCCCGGCAAGACCCTGCTGGAAGTCGTGGTCCAGGGCGGCGGTGGACTCATCGCCCTGGGTCGGCACACGGTTGCTGCCCTGCTCAACGCGGCCTCGGATGGTGTCAGCTACGATCTGAGCGTGCAACAGGTCATCGACGGGTTCAATGCGGTCTACCCCGGTGGCAACTATAACGCTCAGAAGGACATCTTCGAGAACTTCAACGAGCAGGGATGCCCGCTGGGCCGCAATCCTGGTGAAGTGGAACCACCGACCAGCGATCCCGGCCCCGGCAAGGGCAAGGGCAAGGGCTAAGCAAGTCCTATCCCGACCCTGCTACAACCCGAACCCCGGCTTCGGCCGGGGTTTTTTATGGTCCGGATCGGACCGGACGGGTCATTTCGAGCGGGTCGATTCGGGCTGACCGTTCAAGCCCTTCTCAGTCCACGCGCGAGCGCGCGCGGAACGCCACGCCGATTCCGGTATCGACCGCTTGACATGAGCGGCCAGGCACCCTTTCAAGGAGCGTTGATGCGCGGGTGGTACAAAATACAGTTCCACATGGTCGTCTACCAAGCGCTGGATAGTCATCCAACCCTGTTCGATGCCCAGTTGCTCCCGAATGGCTTTGGCAATCACCACTTGCCCTTTAGCACCTACCACATGGCTCATGAGTTCAACCTATACGCGTTGGTGGCAACTTAGTCGTTGCAAGTATAACTTATGCGCCGATTGCAACGACTGCCGGCCCCGGGCCAGGCCTTTGTTGAGGCGCGCGACCGCGCGGTGGATCGGAGCGAGGCCATCCGCGACCGCTCGCGCCGCTTGCATCGCGCCCGGAGGCTTTGCCTGCATCGGCCCGGGACAGACCTCCTACATTGCGCGATCACCCTGATGATTCGTGAGGATCGGGTTTATTCTATAAAATTCGATCGGGTATCTTTTTTGATATACAATCACGTAACCCACAACACGCGAAACACCGCCATGATCGCCATATCCCTGAAGCTACCGGATGCACTGGCCAAGGAGAGCCAGCAGCTCGCCGAACGGATCGGCATCACCCGCACCGAACTGATCCGCCAGGCCCTGCGGCACGAACTGGGTCGGATCAAGCGGCAGCAGGAACTGGAGGCCATGGCGGCGAGTTTGCGCGCCATGCGGGACAGCGCTGCTTATCTGAAGGAAGCGGAAATGCTGGACAACGGATGGTCCGAGCGGCTGGCGGACGAGCCGGAGCACTGGTGGCGGTCCTGACCGCCCTGAGTCGAGGCGGTGTCTACCTGGCACGCCTCGATCCCGCCAAGGGCACGGAAGTCGGCAAGCTGCGTCCGGTCGTCATCCTGACCGCACAAACACTGCTGGAGGCCGAGCCTTCGGTGATATTCGTCTGCCCGCTCAGCAGTCGTTCGGACCCTGCCTTCGAAGCCCTGCATCTGCCCTTGCCAGCGCGCGATCAGCTTCAGCGCCCCAGCTATGCGCTGGTCGAGCATTGCCGCGCCATCTCCCGCAGCCGCCTGCTGTCGTATCGGATCGCTATGCTCACGCCCGCCGAAATCGGCCAGATCGTTCATCGACTGCAACGGCTGGTGGGTTTGTAATCGTTTCGCCGCCATAACTGCGGAACCTTGGACAGATTCTTCCACAGCAACGCCCCCACCCCACCGACCCGGTTCGCCCGCAGGGCGCGGTAGTCCTCGAGCGATTTGCGCACGATATTGCCCAGGGACCGGTTGCTGGCCCCGCCGAGACGCATCCGCACCAGCACCTCGGGCAGGTAGACCACCCGCCCCTCAAATCGGGTCAGCAAACGCAGGATGAAATCGTAATCCGCCGCGATCCGGTAGCGAGTGTCGAAACCGCCGTGGCGTTGGTACAACTCGCGGCGCACATACAAGGTCGGATGGGGAGGCATCCAGCCCCGGTCCAGCTTGCGGCGCGAGTACGGCTGCGAGCGCCAGTAGCGCACCACCCGCGCGGGGTCGCCCTTGCGCACATACACCAGATCGCCGTACACCGCGCCGACCGAGGGATCGGCGAAGACCTCGGCGATGCGCGCCAGCACCTCGGTATCGGCGTACAGATCGTCGGCGTGCAGAAACCCGACCACGTCCCCGCTGGCCAGGGCCAGACCCTTGTTCAGCGCGTAATAAATGCCCTGGTCCGGCTCGCTC
>CAYMHN010000493.1:0-3266 GCA_964390235.1 uncultured Candidatus Competibacteraceae bacterium | reverse complement strand
CCCGAGATCAATCTCGGCGTCCTGCCGGGGGCCGGAGGCACTCAGCGCTTGACCCGTCTGGTCGGCAAGTCCAAGGCCATGGAACTGTGCCTGAGCGGGCGCATGATGGACGCCGCCGAGGCCGAGCGGTCCGGTCTGGTCAGTCGGGTGGTGCCGGCCGGCGAGTTGCTGGACGAAGCGCTCAAGGTGGCCACCGTGATCGCCGGCAAATCGCGCCCCGCGGTGTACATGACCAAGGAGGCGGTCAACCGCGCTTATGAGACCACTCTGGCCGAGGGGGTGTATTTCGAGCGACGGCTGTTCTATGGTGCCTTCGCCAGCGAGGACCAGAAGGAAGGCATGGCCGCCTTCGCCGAAAAGCGCGCGCCGGACTGGAAACACCGCTGAGCGCGCTGGTTTGTACTAGACTATCCTTCAGTTGCAGCCGATTCAGGACCTTTCCTCATGATGCGCAAGACTGCTCTGTTGCTCGCGATCGGCCTCGCCTTGGCCTCGGGGGCGAACGCCAGCGATTTCATGAACCGCAGCGCCGGATATCAACTCAAGAAGCCCATCGCCGCTTATTATGATGAACGCCCTGTGGTGGCAACCGCACCCTCCCCCGCTGCTCCCTCTTTTCCGGTGGTGCATTTCGATCCCCAACCACTGCTGCCAGGGGTGGTGACCCAACAGATTCAGGTCAACACCTATTTCGACTTCGACCGCAGCCAGTTGCAAGCCGCCGGCGAGCAGCGGCTCGATGGCCTGATCAGCGACATTGTCCGCTTGCGGCCGGATTACGGCATGGGCAGCCATGGCTTCGTGGTCGGCGGCGAGCTGATCGGCCATACCGACAGCATCGGTTCGGCGACCTACAACCAGTCCTTGTCGGAGCGTCGGGCACTGGCGGCGGAACGCCATCTGCGCGACCGTGGCGTGGACACCAGCAGGCTGACGATCTTCGGCATGGGCGAGACCATGCCCATCGCCGACAACGCCACCGAGGCCGGCCGGGCGGTTAACCGGCGAACCGAGATCAATATGCAGCTGATCACCACGCCGGATTTCTGAGCCCCGGCCAGCGCTCCAGCCGCCGCACCGCCTCCTCCATGTCGGCGGTGCAGCGGGCATAGGAAAATCGCAGATAGCGGTGACCATCGACCGGGTCGAAATCGACCCCGCTGGTGGTCGCCACCTCGGCTTCTTCCAGCATCCGCGCCGCAAAATCCAGACTGTCGTCGCTCAAGGCGCCGATTTCGGCGTACAGATAGAAGGCTCCGTCGGCCGGGGCCAGCCGATCAAAACCGATGCGCGGCAGTTCGCGCAACAGCAGTTCGCGGTTGCGGGCATAGACTTGCACATGGCCGTCCAGCTCCTCGGTACAGTCGAAAGCCGCCACGGCGGCATACTGCGCCGGCGCACTGGGGCAGATGAAGAAGTTCTGGGCCAGCCGCTCGACCTGGCGGATCATGGATTCGGGCATCACCATCCAGCCCAGACGCCAGCCAGTCATCGAGTAATACTTGGAAAAACTGTTCAGACTCAGCGCCTGCTCGCTGTAGGCGATGGCCGGCACCGTGGGCATGCCATAGCTCAAACCATGATAGATCTCATCCGAGATCAACCGGATGCCGCGTGCCTCGCAGTAGCGCGCCAGCCGCTCCAGCTCGGCCGGCGGAATCATGCTGCCGACCGGGTTGGACGGGCTGGCCACGATCAATCCGTCGATCCGCTGATTCAGTCGGTCGAGGTCTTCCGGGGTGGGCTGGAAACCATTGCTTACCGTGGTCTCGACCCAGACCGATTCGATACCCAGCGCGCCCAGCATATTGCGGTAGGACGGATAACTCGGTCGCGGCAAGGCCACCCGATCGCCATGCTCGAAGGCGGCCAGAAAAGCCAGCAGAAACCCACCCAGCGAACCGGCGGTGACGGCGATCCGCTCCGGGTCGAGGTCGATACCGGCGGTGTCGCGATAATAGCGGGCGATGCGCTGGCGCAGTTCGGGAATGCCCAGGGCCAGGGTATAGCCCATGATGTTGTCGCTCAGTGATCGCCGGGCGGCTGCCAGCACGCCACGCGGCGCCGGGGTACTGGGCTGGCCGACCTCCATGTGGATCACCGACCGACCGGCCGCTTCCAGCCGGGCCGCGGCATTCATCACGTCCATCACCATGAACGGCGGCACGTCGCCGCGACGGGAGAGTTTCAGGGTCACGCCAATCCTCATTCGACAGTATTGATGAAAGTGTTTCATGGTAAAACATGACGCATCGCCGGGTCACGGTAGCAAGCAACCACCACCGGAGTAGCGGAATAAGGCTTGCATTATCAGGTTTCTCAACTACACTGGATTTTCGGAAAGAATAGTTGACAATTCGGCAGTCTATCCCGCCACAACATCAATAACCGTCCTTGGCAGAAATTTGCACCCATGAATCGTGGCTTGCTGTGGGGAATTCTGACGGTACTGGTCTGCTTGCTCAGTCCGCTGGCGCTGGCCCAGCAAAGCTTCGACGTCCTGATCGATACCGACAACAATGCCCTCACGGGCTGTACGGTCGACACCCCGGACGGTCCGTTCACGGGCGCCGAGCAGATTCTGTCGGTCACGCTCAGCACCGACACCAGCCAGATCGAGGCGCTCAGCCTGAGCACCTGTAGCGACGGCAGCTTCGGTGCGCCCCAACCGCTACCCGGCCCGCCCATCCCGGTCGGCACCAATGGCATCAGCGTGCTGGAATTCGCCGTCGCCCTGGCCGAACTGGGTGATCCAAGCGCGCTGCGGCTGGGCGTGATCAGCCTGCTTGACGGGGAAGCACAGGATGCCCTGCTGACCCGCACCGGTCAGGCGGGCGGTCCAGCCATGCTGTTGCTCCTGCAGTCGACCCCGCCCCGGGCGATCCCCACGCTGGGTCTCGGGGGATTGCTGCTGCTGGTCACGCTGTTCGGCGCGCTCTCCTGGCTGGCGTTGCGCCTGCGCCGCCATCCCCTGCTGCTGTCGTTGCTGGCCGCCGGACTGCTGATCGGTCTGGTCCGGGCCATCGAGCTGGACGGAGACCCGGCCGACTGGGCGGGGATCGCGCCGCTGGGGACCGACCCCACCGGCGACGGCATGCCCGATCTCGTGGCCTTCTTCGCAACCGTGGTCGATGGCGATCTGGTGATGCGCATCGATGTGGAGCTGATTCCGCCACTGCAAGTGGAGGTGACCGCGTCCGGGGCACCGGACAACATCAGCACCGAGCCGGTGTTCACTGCCACCTTCAGCGCACCGGTGAATGTCG
>CAYMHN010000492.1:0-3269 GCA_964390235.1 uncultured Candidatus Competibacteraceae bacterium | reverse complement strand
ACCCTGTTGCTACGCAGCCTTCTTAGACCCTGCAACTATTTGTATATACTTGAAATTCATATTGGCATCTTAATTGCTGTATCGCCCTGGGCTCGCTTCCGTTTCTGCCCTCGGATCAGCAGGCTCTTTCCTTAAAGCAGTGTTAAACAAGGACTTCAAGGCTGACCAAGCCTTCCTGAGGAAGAATAAATAAGGCGACCCGTTCGCCTACTCAATCGCTGAAGTAAGGAGAACATTCGTGACCGAAAATACCATCGAAAATCGCGAGAGACACTGGCAGCGAACGCGCAATCTGATGATTGTGCATTTGACCATCTGGTTCGTCTTCTCGTACCTCATCCACATGTTCGCTCCCTTGCTGTACCAGATCAGCCTTGCCGGCTGGCCAGTAAGCTACTACATGGCGGCCCAGGGTTCCCTGATCGTCTTCGTGGTCCAGCTGTTCTTGTTCGTCAAGCAGCAGGACAAGATCGACCGTGAGCACGGCGTGGCCGAAGACGACTGAGGGGGAGATGACATGAGTATGTTTTCATTCGAGGGGAAGTCGTTCATCAAGAACCTTCCCATGATTTACGGCGTCTACACCGGCGGCTTTCTGGCCTTCTTCGCCCTGATGGCCTGGTTCGAGACGCGGGGCATGAGCGCCGACATGATCGGCATCCTGTTCGTGGCGTTCACGATCGGGATCTACGCCTTCATCGGCATCCTGTCGCGCACCATGCAGGTGGAAGCCTATTATGTCGCCGGCCGCCAGGTACCGCCGGTGTTCAACGGCATGGCGACCGCCGCCGACTGGATGTCCGGCGCCTCCTTCGTCGCCATGGCCGGCGGCGTGTTCATGAGCGGTTACCCCTATCTGGCTTTCGTGGTCGGCTGGACCGGTGGCTATATCCTGGTGGCGACGCTGATGGCGCCGTACCTGCGCAAGTTCGGCTGCTACACCGTCCCCGACTTCATCGGTACCCGCTACGGCGGCAAGCTGGCGCGCTTCAGCGCCGTGCTGGTGCTGGTGGTGGCCTCCTTCACCTATGTGACGGCCCAGATCAACGCCACCGGTACCATCGCCGCCCGGGCCCTGCAGATCCCGTTCGAGGTCGGTGTCTGGTTCGGACTGGCGGGCATTCTGGTGTGCTCGATGCTGGGCGGCATGCGCGCGGTGACCTGGACCCAGGTGGCGCAGTACATCGTGCTGATCATCGCCTACCTGATCCCGGTATTCTGGATGTCCAATGTCCAGGGTTTCGGCCTGATCCCGCAGTTCTCCTACGGCCCCGCCGTGGAGCGCATCATGGAGCTGGAGCCGCTGATCGGCGTCGGGACGCGCGCCGTCGAGTCGGTACCCGGCCTGGCCGTGCTGACCACGCTGCATGCCACCCCGGGGCCGGGGATCATGTCAGCCTGGCTGTTCGTGACCCTGGTGGCCTGCATGATGCTCGGCACCGCCTCGCTGCCGCACATTCTGATGCGCTACTTCACCACGCCCTCGGTACGCGCGGCGCGCAGCTCGGTGGCCTGGTCGCTGTTCTTCATCTTCCTGCTCTACTTCACGGCGCCGGCCCTGGCCACCTTCAGCAAGCTGCAACTGCTGGATCCGACCCTGCCCACCGCCGTCATCGGCCGGTCGATCGAGGAGGTCATGGCGCTCGAATGGGTGCAGAAATGGAGTTCGGTCGGCATGCTCGCCATCCGCGACAGCAACGCCGACGGCATCCTGCAGATCAACGAGTTCTTCCTGCGCGCGGACATCGTGGTGCTGGCGACGCCGGAATTCGCCGGACTGCCCTATGTGATCTCCGGCCTGGTGGCCGCCGGTGGCATGGCTGCCGCCATGTCCACCGCCGACGGCCTGCTGCTGGCCATCGCCAATGCCTTGTCCCACGACCTGTACTACAAGATCATCGACCCCAAGGCCGAAACCAGGAAGCGGTTGCTGGTCGCCCGGGTACTGTTGCTGGTCATCGGCGCGGCCGGAGCGCTGGTCGCCAGCTTGCAACTGACCGGGATCCTGGGCGCGGTGGCCTGGGCGTTCTGCTTCGCCATGTCCGGGTTGTTCTTCCCGCTGGTGCTGGGCGTGTGGTGGAAGCGCGCCAACCGGGCCGGAGCGATCGCCGGCATGCTGGTCGGCCTCGGCGTGGGCTCGTGGTATCTGTACATGGTGTACACCGGCAGCATGGATCCGTGGCTGGGGCTCGACCATCTGCGCTTCGGCATCGTCGGCACGACGGCCAGCCTGGTCGCCATGGTGGTGGTCACCCTGCTGACCCCGGCGCCGGACAAGGAGACCCAGGCCATGGTCGACGAGGTCCGCATCCCCAGGGGCGACACCATCCTGAGCGCGGCCCACTGAGGGCCTGACGTGGAAGCCGGGGCGAGTGATCGCCCCGGCTTGTTGTTATCCGGAGTTCAACGATGACTGCTGGAATTCCTGTCTGGGCGCTGGTAATCGACTATCTGCTCGGCATGATCATGTGGACCCTGATCGGTCGCTTCGGCATGCGGCTGTTCCTGCCGGAGGAGAGCAAGTTTTTCTTCAGCCGGTTCTTCATTCGGGTCACCAATCCGCTGCTCAAGCTGTTCGCGCCGATCACCCCCTCGTTTCTGATCCCGGCCATGGTGCCGCTGTATGTGGCCTGGTTCTTCTACATGGCGCGCTTTTACCTCATGCCTTGGCTGCTCGGCTACTCGGTCATGGGCATGCTGTCGTTCCCGCTGGAGAGCGAGTTCGCGCAGGGAATCGCCTATCTGATCGGACTGATCGTCCCGTAGCTTGAACCCCATGATCGAGCCGACCCCGGATACAGCGATTCCCCGGATCGACGGATTCGTTTTCGAGCGCTGTTTGCGGGATTTGATGAACGCGCCGCCGGTGATGATACCGGCCGGCGCCAGCTTGCACCAAGCCGCGCGCGCGATGGTCGAACGCCGTATCGGCGCCTTGCTGGTCGGCAGTCCGGAGAGTCCCCCGTTGGGCATTCTGACCGAGCGGGATCTGCTGCGCATCGCCGCCGCGACACGGCATGATTTCGATTCGATCACGGTGGCCGAAGCCATGAACTCACCGGTCGAATCCATGACCGGCGACGAGATGTTGTACCGCGCCCTGGGGCGCATGGATCGGTTGCGCATCCGCCACCTGTGCGTGGTGGACGCAGCAGGCCGCGCCATCGGCATGGTCTCGCAGCGCGATCTGCTCCAGCATCGGGCCCGCGGAGCGAACATGCTGGGCGACGCGCTGATGGCGGCCCAAGACGCCCAGGCCCTGGCCACCG
>CAYMHN010000491.1:0-3273 GCA_964390235.1 uncultured Candidatus Competibacteraceae bacterium | reverse complement strand
AAACTCCACCCCTATGCGGGCCACCCCTATGCGGGCCACCCTCGCCAAGGGGGAGGTTGGGAGGGGGTACGCTGTCGGTTCCCGAGACTCGGCCGCATCACGCCGTGGCGGGAATGAAGCGCAGCGCCACGCCGTTGTTGCACCAGCGCTCGCCGGTCGGCGGTGGACCGTCGTTGAAGACGTGGCCGTGGTGGCCGCCGCACTTGATGCAATGGTACTCGGTGCGCGGCAGGATCAGCTTGAAGTCGATCTTGGTGCCGAAGTGTTCCGGGATATGGGTGAAGAAGCTGGGCCAGCCGGTGCCGCTGTCGTATTTCATCGCCGAGCTGAACAGCGGCAGATCGCAGGCGGCGCAGACGTACACGCCGGGGCGTTTCTCGTCGTTCAGCGGACTGGTGAAGGCGCGTTCGGTAGCTTCCTCGAACAGCACCCGGTAGGCGAGATCGCCCAGTTGCTGGCGCCAGGCTTCGGCGCTGCGCTCCAGCGGTTCGGTGGACTCGGCGATCTCGGCCCCTTCGGCCAGCAGTTCACGCCAGCCGGTGCGGATCGCTTCCAGTTCCTGCTTGTCGATCGCCGCCCGGACCCGTTTCGCGGGCAGGAGCGGCAGCGTCAGGATGCCGGCGAGGCCGGACAACAGGGTGCGGCGTTGCATGAGAGACTCCTTTTGCATTCGGCGCTTGGTAATTTCAGCAGACCAGCCGGCGGAGGGTTGATTCCGCTCGACAAGCTTGCCGGTTCACGCCGAACAGGCCCGATCGGCTAGACTGCGACCATCGACCCCCCCGAGCACGTCCGGATGACCACGTACTTCATCACCCGCCACCCCGGCGCCCTGGACTGGGCGGCGCAACGGGGCATCAGTGTGGACCAGCAGCTGACCCATCTGGATATCGAGCGCATCAGGGCGGGCGATACCGTGATCGGCACCCTGCCGGTGCACCTGGCCGCGCGCGTCTGCGAGCGCGGTGCGCGCTACCGGCACCTGGCGCTGGAGATTCCGTCCGAGGCCCGCGGACGAGAGCTGAGCGCGGACGAACTGGAGGCGTTCGGGGCGCGGTTGGAAACGTATCGTATTCAGCGCATAAGAGGCGAGTAATCATGCATACCCTGATCACGTTCCTGGGGCGAGTGCCCAAGAGCGAAGGCGGCTACCGCAAGACTCGCTACCATTTTCCCGATGGCAGCGAGACGGCGGAAACGGCGTTCTTCGGCTGGGCGCTGGCGCAGCGTCTTCGGCCGGATCGATTGATCATTCTGGGAACCAGCGGAAGCATGTGGGAATACCTGTCGCAGATTCCCGCACTTGCCGGTCTGTCCGATCAGGACCATCTGGCGCTGCTGGACGCAACCGAGCACAAGCTGGTCGATCAGGCACTGCTCGATCGCGTCATCGCTGCACGTGAGAATACAATCGGCCCCGAGCTGCGGCTGGAGATCATCCCCTACTGCCGGACTCAGGCCGAGCAGGTGCAGTTGCTGGGGGCAATGGCTCGGCATGTGCCGCCGGACAGCGCGGTGAGTCTGGATGTGACCCACGGATTCCGGCATCTACCGATGCTGGCGCTGATCAGTGCCCTGCACCTGCGCATGGTCCGTCGGGCCGAAATCAGGGGCTTCCATTATGGCGCCTACGATCCGGATACCGGCGAAGCCTCGGTATTCGAGCTGGGCGGCCTGCTGCACATCGCCGACTGGCTCAATGCGTTGCACGCTTTCGACAAGGACGGCGACTATGGCGTCTTCGCCGATCTGCTGGAGGCGGACGGTCTATCCGAAACGGAAACCGCGCAACTGCGCCGCTCGGCGTTCCTGGAACGCACCAGCAATGCGTACCTTGCTCAGAAGTCGCTGCGCACCTTCACCCAATCGGTGACGCGCGAGCGGTTCGCCGGGGCCGCCCGTCTGTTCGCCGACGAACTGGAACAGCGCCTCGGCTGGCACAAGGGGGGGGATCTGTACCGCTGGCAATCCACCCTGGCCCGGCAATACCTGCAACGCGGCGACTACATCCGCGCCACCATCTTCGGCTACGAGGCCTTCGTGACCCGGCTGATCGAACCGTCGGAAAGCGACTGGGATTACCTCGATCGGGAGCAGGCCTTCAAGGCGTACGAAAACGGCGAGCGAGGACCGAATGTGCTCAAGGAGGACTATTTCACGCTGAAGAACCTGCGCAATGCACTGGCGCATGGCAATCGGCCCAAGGACAACAGGATCGCCAGAATCGCCGAGGACCCGCAACGCCTGCCGGCGGAACTGAAGCGTCTGCTGAATCGGCTGCTGGATAGGCGGTAGGATGTGGTGAGGAACGAACCGCATCATTCGCGATACGGAACAGGTTCGTGAACGCGAGCTCACACCACCACGTTCCGATACAGCTCCTCCAGTCCCAGCGTGACGCCGATCGATTCCAGCCGGATTTCGCCCTCGCGGTGGATCTCCTTGTCCCAGCCGCTGCGGCGTCGAAATAGCCGGACTTCGCGAAAATCCTGATGTACCAGCAGGTATTCGTGCAGGCTGTCCAGCGCACGATAGGCCAGGAACTTCTCGAACTTGTCGATCCTCTCGGTGGAGGGTGATAGCACCTCGACGATCAGCACCGGGTGTTCGTTGTACTGCTCGTCGCTGGTCTGCGCATTCCAGATACTCGGCCACGCTGATGGAGGCGGCGGGTTTGCGCGATGGCATGGGTTCGGCTCCGAAAATGGCCTACTCGTAATGATACCGGCAGGCGATGATCACCAGGTCCTCGCCGTCGACCCGGTAGACGAGGCGGTGAGTGTCATCGATGCGCCGTGACCAGAAACTCGAGAGATTTTCCTTCAGAGGTTCGGGTTTGCCGATGCCTTCGAAGGGTTCACGCAGACAGTTCTGAATCAGTTTGTTGATGCGTCTGAGCGTCTTGCGGTCCTGTCCTTGCCAGTACTGGTAGTCTTCCCAAGCGGCGATCGTCCAGGTGAGCCGGGACAGGGCCTCAGTCGGCATCCACCAGATCCCGCTGTATCACCTTGCCCCGGCGATATTCCTCGATGGAGCGCGCCAGGTGCGCGGCGTTGGCCGGTGATTTCAGCAGGTGAACGGTTTCCATCAGGCTGTTGAAGGTGTCGAGCGACATCACCACGGCATCGGCGGCATCGCGCCGGGTGATCACCGTGTAGTCGGCGTCCTCGATGACCTGATTGATGACATTCTTGAGGTTGCTACGGGCTTCGGAGAAATTAACGACGCGCATGCTGTTCGACTCGTGCTGTTTAGGGGAGAAGGCTAGGCGAT
>CAYMHN010000490.1:703-3275 GCA_964390235.1 uncultured Candidatus Competibacteraceae bacterium | reverse complement strand
GG
This sequence comes from uncultured Candidatus Competibacteraceae bacterium, assembly GCA_964390235.1. GTDB lineage: Bacteria > Pseudomonadota > Gammaproteobacteria > Competibacterales > Competibacteraceae > CAYMHN01. The sequence continues at coordinate 3,273 of CAYMHN010000490.1, read as the reverse complement.
CGCGGCTCGCGGGCATGAGCGAGGCGCAGGCCGAAGCGAGCGTGCCGAAAATCGAGGTGCATGTGCTGGACGTCAGCTTCGACGCGATTCCCGACCCGGAGGAACGCGAGTATTTTCTGAACCTGCCCACCAGCTTCGTGCTTCCGGACGAGGCCGTCGATCGGCTGCGCGAGGTCGCGGGCCGCCTGATGCGTCAGTCGGAAGCATACGAGGCTATCGTGGGCGAGTTCGGTGGCACGCTCGCGGAGTAATTCCCGGCCGGCGTCGAACCTCAGCCGGGTTGCATCGATCCGAGGACACCGCCCTCCGCAAGGCCAAACATGCTCCTGCTCACTTCTTGGCTTCGCCCAATACCCGGATTCTGAGTTGCCGGCCCTTGAAGGACCGGGATCTGCGCCGGTTTTCCATGATCTTGGCCGTGGCCCAGTCGATGTCCAGCTGCGCGACGGCGGTGAGTTTGTCCGCGCCGCTCTCGGCGGGAATCATCTCCACCTCCAGCACCGGTGCCCCGATTCGAACCAGCTCCTCGCGCAGTTCTTCGACGGTGGTGCCGGGCGTCAAGCGCTACAAGGTCTTTAAGGTGAGAGTCGCTTTCTGTTGGACGCCTCAACGCCACACTGGTATTCGCATGACATCGAAGTGGAAATCGAAAGTCCAGACGGGGCACTCCAGGCGTTCAGCCAGCACGGCCACGACACCGTCGAACAGGGTGATGGCTTGATCGTCGTAGTTGCTGATCTTGCCGAGGGCAGCCCGGTAGTCTTCGACCGTGGGATTGATTCGGATGGTGCTTGTCGTGATCTGCTCGACCCAGGTGGCGGCTACCCGCTTGCCAAGACGGTACAGCACCAGTGTGTAGGCTTCGAGCAGTATGGGATACGGCAACAGTACCGTATGGCTTTCCGCGGCCAGCGTTTGCAACTCGCGCTGGGCACGAACATGATACTGGTCGTCCGGATCGACGGCGGCGTACAGCGGACCGGTATCGACCAGTACGGCCGGTCTCATCCGCCGGCGATATCGCGATCGTGGTGAATGCTGACATCATGCCGACCGCTACCGTGCGGCGCCGGGGTGATGCGCAGCGGTGGAGCCGGCGACAGATAGCCACGGCTCGACAGGAATTGACGCAGTGCCGACTGGATGATGGCCGTCAGGGGCTGGTCGACTTCCTGGTCCCGCCGGTAGGCTTCGAGCGCCTGTTCAAGCTCATCGGGCAAGGTGATCGTTGATCGTTTCATGAGCTACACCAATTGGTGAAGTTGGTGTTGCAGTTTATGCGATTCTCCCATGCGGTGCCACTCGACCGATGCTACGCGCGGTGTCGGTCTGTCAGAGATTCAACACGGCCCGATCTCCTCCAGAAGCTGCTCCGTCATCGGCTGCCGGCAATACCCCCGGAACGCCGCCAGCGCGTGCTCGTGGCGCTCGCGGCTGTCGGTGGTACAGGCATCGGTCGGGCAGATCATCCGGAAACCCCGGTCGGCGCCGTCGCGCACCGTGTGATCGACGCACTGGTCGGTGAGAAAGCCGGTGACGATTACCGTATCCAGACCGATGTTGCGCAGCAGGTACTCGAAGTTGGTGGAGTTGAACAGGCTGGACGAGGTCTTGGGCAGCACGATCTCGTCGTTCCGTGGAGCCAGTTCCGGGATCACTCGGGTCTCGGGGCTGCCCGGCGGGAAGTGGAAGCCGGTCTGTTTGTAGTCCAGGCTGCGGTCGCGGCCGTCGCGGGTGAGGCTTTCGATCACCGTGTAGATCACCTCTACGCCGTGGGTTCGCGCGGCGTCCAGCAGCCGACGCATATGGGGAATCGCCATGTCGCGGGCGCTACGGTGGAAGTACGGCCGCGTGGTCTCGGCGCCGGGGTGGTAGATGCCCTGTTGCACGTCGATCAGCAGCAGGGCGGTGGTGGCCGGATCGATCGGCGCATCGCGCGGCGGGACGGCGGGGCGGGGCATTACGAACTCCTTCAGCGCGGGTCGAATTCGGTCAAAGCCCGGCGCAGCGCCCGTTCCAGTCGTTGTGCCCAGGCGGTGGTCCGCTCCGGTCCCAGCAGGTCCTGGCGCATCTCGAATTCCACATAAGGCATGCCGCGAGTCTCGGCATGGATCGGGATCGAGTAGTCGTTGCTGATATCGACGTTGTAGGGCTGGTTCCAGCCGATCACCAGTTCGCGTTCGACACGCAGCGCGGCATGCACCGGATGGCTGAAGCGGTCGTCCTCGCCCCAGCACAGGCCGACATGCCAGGGGCGATCGGCGGGTCGGGCACGCAGCCGCGGGGTGAAGCTGTGCACCGAGACGAATATCGTAGCCAGGCCGGCGGCGCGGCGCTGCTCCAGCAACGCGGCGATCCGTTCATGGTACGGTCTGTGGATGGCGTCGATGCGGGCCTGCCGGGCGGTCTCGTCGAGGTCCCGGTTGCCCGGTACCTCGGTGCCGTCGGAGACTTCGGCCATGGCGTCCGGGGCGTCCGGCCGGCGGTTGCTGTCGATCACCAGCCGCGAGTAGCGCTGGAAGACCAGCGGCGCGGCCATCCGCCGGGCCAGTGCGGAGGCGACGGCCAGG
>CAYMHN010000490.1:0-693 GCA_964390235.1 uncultured Candidatus Competibacteraceae bacterium | reverse complement strand
TCTCCACGCGGAGCGAGCGGTTCTCCTTCCGAAGCCGTTCCCGTTCCTCCCGCGGCAGGCCCAGATCGCCCAGGGCGCGGGGGATGGCGTTGCCGGCATGGTCGCAGACCAGCACGAAGGGCGAGTCGCCGTCCGGATTGAGGGTGCCGACCGGCACCGGATCGTCGGGACCGAGCAAAGTGGCGTGCATGTCAATAGGCCTCGGCGTAGATGCGCACGATCTCGTCGGCGTCCTGGTCGGCCAGCATGCCGATCTCGCCGCGCTTGTGCAGCAGATAGGCCCGGGCCAGTACCGGCCCCAGCCAGGCCAGGGCCAGGGGATCGGCTTCCAGGGCGGCCAGCGCCTCGGCCAGCGACTGCGGCAGGATCCGGATGCCCAGTGCCGTCCGCTGCTCGGGGCTCAGGGTTTCCGGGTCCTGCTCGGTGATCGGTGGGGCCGGGAGTTGCTCGCGCAGCCCTTGCAGGCCGGCGAATACCAACGCGGCCAGTTGCAGATAAGGGCTGGCGGCGGCGTCGGCGGCCCGGTATTCCAGGTTGTAGCGCGGCGCCGGGTCGATATCGGCCATGGCCGGCACCGGACAGATGCGCAGCAAGGCCTCGCGGTCGCGCAGGCCCAGATTGGTCCAGAACGCCGACCAGCAATGCGGCTTGAGGCGCTCGTAGGACAACACGCTGGGCGCGGTCAGCGCGCAC
>CAYMHN010000489.1:0-3278 GCA_964390235.1 uncultured Candidatus Competibacteraceae bacterium | reverse complement strand
GTATATGGTCGCCCTGGTGCTGGTGGCGGTCGGCGCCTGGTGGGTGACGCTATCCTACGAAAGCCGGGAACTGGCCGAGCGGGAACTGGTGAATTCGCTGCACTATCTGGAGCTGACCCGCCAAGACCTGGTGCAGTCGGAAAAGCTGGCCGCACTCGGCGGCCTGGTCGCCGGAGTGGCCCACGAGGTCAATACCCCGGTCGGGATCATGGTCAGCGCGTCGTCGTTTCTTGACGACCGAACGCGAACCATCGATCGGCAGCGGCGGCAGCAACCGCTCGGCTCCAACGAACTGGACGCCTATCTGGCTGATGCCGGGGAATCGGCCCGCTTGCTGCTGGCCAATGCCAGGCGCACCGCGGCCCTGATCCAGAATTTCAAGCAGCTGGCAGTGGATCAGCTCAGCGAGCAGCGGCGCTGGTTCAACCTCCATGATTACATTCAGGAAACCCTGGCCAGTCTGCAACCGAAACTGAAGGCCACCCGGGTCCGGGTGCAGCTCGACTGCCCACCGGATCTGGAGCTGTACAGCCATCCCGGCCCCTTCGCCCAGGTGCTGACCAATCTGGTGCTGAACAGCCTGACCCATGCTTTCGATGCGGGACAAGCCGATCTGATCCGGATCGAGGTGATGCCGGGCGAGACCCATTTGCTGATCCGGTACTCGGACGATGGCCGAGGCATGCCCGAATCGATCCGTTCCAGGGTGTTCGAGCCGTTCTTCACCACCCGGCGCAACCAGGGTGGCACCGGACTGGGCCTGCATCTGGTATACACTATCGTTACCCAGAAGCTGCTCGGTGGCATCAGCGTCGACAGCGTGGAAGGACGTGGTACCCGGTTCACCCTGACCATACCGCGCAATGCGGGTCTGCCGGAGACGGCGCAGGACACCCATGGCGGTTCGAGACCCCGGAATGAATGAACTCAAGCCCCCGCCGGCTGCTGGCGATGAAGTGTCGTGGCGGATACTGGTGGTCGACGACGAGCCGGATATCCACGATGTCACCCGCATGTTGCTGGGCCGCATGGATTTCTGCGGTCGCCGGGTGACGCTCGACAGCGCCTATTCCGGCGCGCAAGCCAAGGAACGGCTGGAGGCTCACCCGGAAACCGCCCTGGTACTGCTCGATGTGGTCATGGAGACCGACGACGCCGGCCTGCGGCTGGTCGATGACATCCGCCATCGACTGGGCAACCGGGACGTGCGGATCGTGCTGCGCACCGGCCAGCCGGGCCAGGCACCGGAGCGCGAGGTGATGTTGAACTATGACATCAACGGCTATTTTCTCAAGACCGAGGTCACCGCCCGGAAGCTCAATTCGATCATCGTCGCCGCCCTGCGGACTTACGCCTATATCCAGACCCTGAAGCCGCATCGACGCCATGCCGCGCCGCCATCCGCCGTCATGCCGGTCGAGCAACTGGAAACCCTGGTCGCTCAGCCGTTCGCCTTCGAGGTGCGACCCCAGATCGATCTGCGCGATGGTCGCATCGACCGCTACGCGCTGAACCCTCGCTGGTCGATGGCGCTGACCGAGGATTGGCGCCGCGAACTGTCGCCGGCAGCCGCGCGGCAGCTCAACCGAAGGCTGTTGCGGGAGGCCGGGGAGGTCCATGCCGACTGGGCGAAACGTGCCGTTGCGCCGTTGCTGCTCACCTTGCCGCTCAGCTTTGCCCCGGAACATGCCGACGCCATGCTGGCCGGCCTGATCGAGGAACTTGCAGATACCGGTATTCCGGGCAACCGCTTGCAGTTGGAGCTGGCCGAGACCCAACTGCCCCGGCAGTCCACCATCGACGCCATGGTGCTGGCGCGGCTGCGTACCTGCGGCCTGAGCCTGGCCGTCGATCGCTTCGGCAGCGACCGCACCGCCCTGGCCCAGCTACGTCAGCTGCGTCCCGAGCGGATCAAGATCGACCGGCAGTTGATCGACACCATGGTCACCGATCCCGACAGCGCCGCCATCACCCGTTCGGTCATCGCCCTGGCGCATACCCTGGGTATGGCGGTGGTCGCCGACGGGGTCGAATCCCATGACCAGTGCCAGTTCCTCCAGTGGGAAGGCTGCGAGTTCGCCCAGGGGACCTATTTCGCGCCGGTCCTGAGTCCGCTGGAGGTGCCCGATTTTCTCGCGGAGTGAGCATGTGGCCTTTGGAGGATCAACTGGACTGGGCGGGATTCGAGCATCGATCAGCGCTTCCAGAAACGCCCGATGGGCATGATCCTCGACGAACAGGGCGATTTCAAGCATCGAAATCGCCCCGTAGCAACCGCTCCGAGGGACTGAATTCGGGTGCGTCGGCAAAAGTCTTGCGGGTTACAGCCGGCGGCACATCCAGACGCTGGGAATCTGCGCCGCAAAACCCGCCTTCTGATAAGCCCGGCGTGCCGGCGCATGGCTCGCATCGGCGCCGGTTGGGACCGTCGCAGCCCGCATTCCCGCTTCCTTCATGCGCGACAGCACGAACTCGTACATGGCCGTTCCGATGCCCTGGCCGGCATGGCCTGGATGGACGGCATTGAGGCCGATCTCCCCGACCTGCGTTGCAGGGTCCAGCCGGATTGCGACGAAACCGACGACCGCACCGGCCACGTCGGCGACATGGACCTCCCAGTCGGACTCGGGGGCCAGCAGAGAGGCCAATAGTTCCGGTTGCGCCTCATCCTCGCGCGCTTGCACCAGCTCGTAGAGTTCATCGCCAAGCATCCTGCGGAACGAGGCGAAGACCGGCGCAAAGGCTGCCCGCCGGATCTCTTGCAGAACCGGCAGATCGTCAAACCTGGCCAAGCGTATCATTGCGGCATTCACCAATCACTGATGCGCGACCGGGCGAAGCTCGTAGATACGGCCATACCGAGCTGCCGAATCCAGATCATCCTGGCGAAGCGCGGCTCTTACGTCGTCCAGTTTGTAGGCGTCCTCGACGCTCAGGTAGGGAGACCATCCGGTATCGTCCTCGATCAACGCGACTTCAACCTCGGCCACATACTGCCCTTCATGCACGTATTTGGTCTTCATCCGTCGCTTCATAATCACTGCCTCTTCATGAAACTTTCGTCCCACCGCTTGGGGTCCGGCCTGTAGGCCGTGACTCGAATACTCTTCCACGACCACTGCTTCCTGAACCCCAGCTATCACTTCTGTGGTCATTGCATAACGACTGCGTTTAGGTGCAACTGGCACGCGTAGCGGGACAGACGTCACCTGCAACGCTTTGATAGGCGATTTCCGGTAAAGAATCCACCTGCTCTTGTCCCTTGTCTGTTGGCGGTA
>CAYMHN010000488.1:0-3279 GCA_964390235.1 uncultured Candidatus Competibacteraceae bacterium | reverse complement strand
CTCATCGGCGCCGCTTCGACCCGTCCGGTCGAGCAACAGGGCACGCCGCTGCTAGAGGTGAACGGCCTCTCCAAGTCGTTCGCCACCCGCAAGGGCGGCTTTTTCTTTGCCAGGCGCGAGAGCTCGCGGCTGCGAGCGGTGTCGGACGTGAGCTTCGACATCCGGCGCGGCGAGTGCCTGGGGCTGGTCGGCGAGAGCGGCTGCGGCAAGACCACGGTGAGCAAGCTCATCATGCGCGCCGTCACCGCCGATGCCGGCAAGGTTATTTTCCACGAACAGTCCGGGCCCACCGACATATTGGCGTTGCAGGGCCAGGACCTGAAGCGGTTTCGGACCCGGGTCCAGATGGTGTTTCAGGATCCGTTTTCATCCTTGAGCCCGCGCCTGACGGTATCCAACGTCTTGCAGGAACCGCTGGAGATCCATGGCATCGGCAACAATGCCTCGCGGTTGACGCTGGCGCGCGAGCTCATGGCCCTGGTTGGACTCGATCCACGCTACCTCTCTCGCTACCCGCACAGCTTTTCCGGCGGTCAGCGCCAACGCATCGGCATCGCCCGGGCGCTGGCCCTCAAACCCGATCTTTTGATCTGCGACGAGCCGGTGTCGGCGCTCGATGTGTCGGTGCAGGCGCAGGTGCTGAACCTCCTCAAGGATTTGCAGAAGCAGCTCGGCCTCACCTTGCTGTTCATTTCCCACAATCTCGCAGTGATCGACTACATGGCCGACCGCATCGCGGTCATGTGCCGCGGCCGGATCGTCGAGATGGCGCCGCGCCGGGTGCTGTTCCGCGCCCCCGTCCACTCATACACCCGCTCGCTGCTCGCCGCGGTGCCCTATCCGGATCTCGCCCGGCCGCTCGATTTCGCGGCCCTCAACCTCGAAGGGGCCTCCGATTCGTCCGATTGGGCGCCGCACTTTCGTGACGACGAGGACGACCTTGCTCATGTCGATCTCGGCTATGGCCATATCGTGCTGGTCAAGCCGGGTGTGGATGCACGGGAGCTCAGGATATGATGCGCATTGGCCTGCTTTTCCTTGCCGCGTGGCTGTGGACAGTGCCCGCCATGGCGATCGGCACCTATCCCGAGACGCCGGGCCTCGAAGCCGCGGTGGAGGCTGGCGAATTGCCCCCGGTCGAGCAGCGGCTGCCGCGCAACCCGCGGGTCATCGACCTCGATAAGCTCAATCGCGAGCCCGGTCGCCATGGCGGCAGCATCCGCATGCTGTTGGGCGGACAGAACGACATCCGCCTGATGACGCTGTTCAACTATGCCCGCTTCGTCGGCTACGACCTGTCGCTCGAACTGCAGCCCGACATCCTGGAGTCCTACGAGGTCGAGGAAGGCCGCATTTTCACCATGCGGCTGCGCGAGGGGCATCGCTGGTCCGATGGCCATCCGTTCACCAGCGAGGACATCCGCTATACCTGGGAGGACGTGATCACCGACTCCGAGCTGTCTCCCGTCGGCCCTCCCCACGAAATGCTGGTCGACAATGAGCCGCCCCAGTTCGAGGTCATCGACGAGCGCACGGTGCGCTTCACATGGGACAAGCCCAATCCGGAGTTCCTGCCAGCACTTGCCGCTCCAAGGCCGATCTTTCTGGCGATGCCCGCCCACTATCTCAAGTCCTTCCATGCCAGATACCAGGATCCCGAGAAGCTCCAGGAGATGGTGGATGCATCCAATCTGAGGGACTGGACCCGGCTGCACATCCGCATGGCGCGCCAGTACCGGCCCGAAAATCCCGAGCTTCCGACCCTCGACCCGTGGCGCAACACCACCGAGCCGCCCGCCGATCAGTTCGTGTTTGCGCGTAATGCCTTTTTCCACCGCGTCGACAACCATGGACGCCAGCTCCCCTATGCCGACCGGGTGGTGCTGACCATGGGTTCGACGCAGCTGATCCCGGCCAAGGCCGGGGCGGGCGAGACCGACCTCCAGGGTCGCTACCTGCGCTTCGACAACTACACCTTCCTCAAGGATGCCGAGGAGCGCCTCGGCATCCGCGTGCATCTATGGAGATCCGGTGGCGGATCGGCGGTGGCGCTGCTGCCGAACCTGAATGCCGCCGATCCGGTCTGGCGGGAGGTGATTCGCGATGTCCGCTTCCGCCGGGCGCTGTCGCTGAGCATCGACCGTTACGAGATCAATCAGGCCGTCTATTTCGGGCTGGCGCGCGAGAGCGCCGATACGATGATTGAGGACAGCCCGCTGTATCGCGAAGAATACCGTACCGCCTGGGCAAGCCACGACGTCGATGCCGCCAACGCCCTGCTCGATGAGATTGGGCTCGAGCGTGGCCGCGACGGGTACCGGCGGCTGCCGGACGGACGCCCCGCCGAACTGATCGTCGAGACGGCCGGTGAAGGCACCCTTGAGACCGATGTCTTGGAGCTTGTCACCGACTATTGGAGCCAGGTCGGCCTCAAGCTGTATATCCGATCGTCCCAGCGCGAGGTCATGCGCAGCCGCACCGTATCGGGCCAGGCGCTGGTTACGGTGTGGAGCGGGCTCGACAATGGCGTCGCCACGGCCGATATGAACCCGGCTTTTCTGGCGCCCACCTCCCAGGCGCAACTGCAATGGCCCCTGTGGGGAATCCACTATGAAACCAGCGGCTTGAAAGGAGAGGAACCGGATCTTCCGGAAGCCACAAGGCTGTTGGAGCTGCTTAAGCAATGGCGTCTGGCAGCTGCGCCGGAGGAGCGCCGCGAGATCTGGCACGAGATGCTGGGCATTTATACCGATCAAGTGTACTCCATCGGCACCGTCAACTCCACGCTACAGCCCGTGGTGGTTACCTCCCAGATGCGCAACGTGCCCGAGAAGGGCGTGTGGTCGTTCGAGCCGGGCGCCTATTTCGGCATCTACCTGATGGACACCTTCTGGTTTGCGCAGGATTGAGCGGAAAACACTGCCATGATCCGCTACATCCTGCACCGCTTCGCCGTCATGATCCCGACGCTGGTGATCATCAGCGCGCTGATCTTCACCATTATCGAGCTGCCGCCCGGCGACTTTTTCGAAACCTACGTTGCCGAGCTGCAAGCCCAGGGCGAGCGGGTCGATCTCAGGCACATCGAGTTCCTGCGCCAGCAGTATGGCTTCGACCGGCCGCCGATCGAGCGCTACTTCGTGTGGGTCTGGGGCATGCTGCACGGCGATTTCGGCTACTCCTTCGAGTATGAGCTGCCGGTGACCGAAGTCGTCGGGGATCGGATCTGGCTGACCATCCTGGTGTCGTTCGTGACCATCATCTTCACCTGGGTCATCG
>CAYMHN010000487.1:0-3283 GCA_964390235.1 uncultured Candidatus Competibacteraceae bacterium | reverse complement strand
GACGGTGAAGCTGGCGGTGACGTGCACGCTGTCCGCCGCCGCCACCCGGCCGACCTCGCCGGAGTTCGTGGCCTTCTGGAAGCCGGTGCTGGACGAAGTGCGCAGTCAGGATATCGACGTGATACTGATCGGCCTTCACATCGGGATACTCGCCCGCCATGGCCTGGAAGCACTCGTCCCAGAACGGCATGGTATGGACGATGCCGTTGGACTTGGTGGCCGAGGTCAGGTGCTTCTCGGGTCGGCTGCGGGCCAGTTCGAAAGCGTAGCGCAGAATTCGATCCACGCCGCGACGGGTGAACACATTCTGCTGAATCACGATTTCGTGCGGCGACCCGGAATAGATCCGGCCGCCGATCTCCGAGTACTCACCCTCGTTGTTCTCGCGCACCACCATGTAGTCGATATCACCGATCTTGCGATCCGCCAGCGGTGAGCGGATGCCCGGCATCAATCGCACCGGGCGCAGATTGACGTACTGATGGAACTCGCGCCGGATCGGGATCAGCAAACCCCAGAGCGACACATGATCCGGCACGCCGGGAAACCCGACCGCACCGAGGAAGATCGCGTCATGGTGGCGGATCCGCTCCAGCCCATCGTCAGGCATCATGTGCCCATGAGCGGAGTAATACTCACAACTCCAGGGAAACTCGTCCCACTGAAAGCCGATCCCGAACTTGCGGCCCACCGCCTCCAGCACCCGGATACCCTCGGGCACCACCTCGGTACCTATCCCGTCACCGGGAATCACGGCGATGCGATAATTCGATACAGCCATGGTTTACTCCTCAACCCGCAATAGATCAAGTAACGCGGACTCGTCGATGATCAGTACACCCAGTTCGGTCGCCTTGGTCAGCTTGGAACCGGCATTGGCGCCGGCCACCAGATAATCCGTCTTGTTCGAGACGCTGCCGCTCACCCTGGCGCCAAGCTTCTGCAAGCCCGCCTTGGCCTGGTCCCGGCTCAGCGTGTCCAGCGTGCCGGTCAGCGCGAAGGTCTTTCCTTCCAGGGTCCGGGTCCGCTGTCGGGTCCGGGCTTCCGACCAGCGCACGCCTACGGCTTGCAACTGCGCCACCACATCCCGATTATGCGCTTCGCGAAAGAAGGCCCGGATCCGTGAGGCTACCTTGGGGCCGATGTCCGGTACCTCCCACAGGGCGGTTTCGTCCGCCGCCATGATCGCTTCCAGGGTACCGAAATGGGTGGCCAGCGCCTGCGCGGTGGCTTCACCCACTTCGCGAATGCCGAGGGCGTAGAGAAACCGTGCCAGAGTAGTGTTCTTGCTGCGCTCGATGGCATTGAGGAGATTCTCGGCGGATTTCTCGCCCATGCGTTCGAGACCGCTCAGTATCGTCGCATCGAGCCGGTAGAGATCGGCGGGGCTCCGCACCAGCTCGCGTTCCACCAGCTGCTCGATCAGTTTGTCTCCAAGACCGTCGATATCCATGGCTCTGCGGCCAGCGAAATGGCCCAACGCCTGTTTGCGCTGCGCGGCGCAGAACAGACCACCGACGCAGCGAAACACCGCCTCGCCCTCGATCCGCTGTACCTCGGAACCGCAGACCGGACAGTGATCGGGCATGGTGAACTCCCGAGCCTCCGACGGGCGTCGATCGACCAGCACGCCCACGATCTCGGGTATCACGTCGCCCGCCCGGCGGACACTGACGGTATCGCCGACGCGCACATCCTTGCGCCGGATCTCGTCCAGATTGTGCAGGGTGGCATTGGTTACGGTGACGCCACCGACCTCGACCGGCTCCAGCCGAGCCACCGGGGTCAGCGCACCGGTGCGGCCAACCTGTACTTCGATCGCGCGCACCCGGGTCAGTGCCTCCTGAGCGGGAAACTTGTGCGCCAGGGCCCAGCGCGGCGCCCGAGCCACGCTGCCAAGATTGCGCTGCCAGTCGAAGCGATCGACCTTGTACACCACGCCGTCGATGTCATAGCCAAGCCGGTCACGTCGCGCGAGCAAATGGCGATGATAGTCCAGGCAACCCTCGGCACCCTCAACCCGACGACCTTCCGGACAGATTCTCAGACCCCAGTCGCGCATCTGGCGCAATAGTTCGCTCTGGCAGTCGGGCAGGGTACCGCCCTCCACCGCACCGATCCCGTAGCAAAACAGGTCCAGCGGTCGCTCCCGGGTGACTTCCGGGTCGAGCTGGCGCAGGCTGCCGGCGGCGGCATTACGCGGATTGGCGAAAGTCCGCTCGCCACGTTGGAGACTCTGCCGGTTGAGTGCCTCGAAACCCGCCTTGGGCATGAACACTTCGCACCGCACTTCGAGCAGAGTCGGCCAGTCACGGCCCCGCAGGCGCAGCGGCAAGGCCTTGATCGTGCGCACATTGTGGGTGATGTCCTCGCCGCGCAAGCCATCGCCCCGGGTGGAACCCCGGACCAGTACCCCTTGTTCGTAGCTGAGACTGACCGCCAGGCCATCAAGCTTGGGTTCGGCCATATAGGTGACCGAGGGAACGTCCAGCGTCTCGCGGATACGGCGATCGAAGGCGATCACCTGCTCCTCGCTGAAAGCATTGTCCAGCGACAGCATCGGTACCCGGTGCGGGACTTCCGTGAAAGCACCGGCGGGTGCCGCGCCGACCCGCTGCGTCGGCGAATCGGGGGTAATCAGTTCGGGGTACCGGGTCTCCAGATCCTGGAGTTCACGGAACAGGCGATCGTATTCGGCATCCGGAACGCTAGGCGTATCGAGCACATAGTAGCGATAATTATGCTGCTCGATCTCGCGACGTAGACGACTCGCGCGCGCTTGCGGGGATAGGCTCATCCGTCCGACACGGCCTGCAGGCTGCGCTCGAACTCGCTGGCCCGGGCGCGCAGCCGAATCATCGCCTGGGTACTCATGCGGTTGCGCCGCTCATCGCAGACCGTGCCCCCCAATCGACGGGCCAGTTGTCCGGCCAGGGCAATCATCAAATCTACCGCCGGTACCGGGTCCAACGGCCCCGGCAGTTGCATGAACAACAGCAGTCCCGGCGTTTCCAGACTGTTCATCCACTCCGCATCGAAAGTACCGGGTTCCTTGAGGTGGGCTATGCCGAAGATCATGCCAGGAGGGGTGTCGCGACTGCGGCATTCCCAGATGCCATTGTCGCCCAGCACCAGCTCCAGTGCCTCGCAAGCCACGCGTATCGCGCCACCACGCAACTGCTGATTCGGGGCCGCCATGACGCTCATCAGCACGGTCATTTCACTGTCGCCCGATAGGGACTTGCCGACTGGCTTGCGCGATCGGGTCGGCAGTTCGGCCGCA
>CAYMHN010000486.1:0-3299 GCA_964390235.1 uncultured Candidatus Competibacteraceae bacterium | reverse complement strand
TCGACGACCTGGTCACGCTGCCCGGCGTGGGCCGCAAGACCGCCAACGTGATCCTCAACACGGCTTTCGGCGAACCGACCATCGCCGTCGATACCCATATCTTCCGGGTAGCCAACCGCACCGGTCTGGCGCCCGGCAAGACCCCGCTGGCCGTGGAGCACAAATTGCTCGAAGTCGTCCCCGATGCGTTCAAGCAGGACGCTCACCACTGGCTGATCCTGCACGGCCGTTATGTGTGCACCGCCCGTAAACCGCGCTGCCCGGACTGTATAATTCGAGACCTGTGCGAATACCCGGACAAGAACTCCGATATTCGACCGGGACCTTGATCGATAAGGATGGATTTTCATGCCCACTTCACCGGAGCAACTCGCCGATCTGCTGGCCCGCACCGCTTTGGGCGATCGGCGCAGCTTCGAGTTGCTTTACCAGGCCAGCGCCGCGCATCTGTATGGTCTGGTGCTGCGTATAGTCAGACAGAAGGAAATTGCCGATGAGGTGTTGCAGGAAAGCTATGTCAAGATCTGGAATCGCGCCGGCGACTTCAATCCGGACAAGGCTGGCGCCATGACCTGGATGGGCGTCATCGCCCGCAATCAGGCCATCGACACCCTGCGCCGCGGCAATCAGCAGCCGAACAGCATAGACGACCCGGTCGAGGACCTGCATTGGCTGGCGGACGACAACCCCGGCCCGGACGAGCAGGTTCACAGCGAGCGGCGCAGTGCCGCCATTCACCACTGTCTCGACCAGCTCGAAGGCAGTCAGAAGCAGGCCGTAATCATGGCGTTTTTCAATGGTCTGACTCATGATGAACTGGCAGCCCGGCTGCAAACGCCGCTGGGCACGGTCAAGTCCTGGATTCGGCGGGGTCTGCAGCGGCTCAAGCAGTGCCTGGATGGATCATGAACTATCGCAATGCTGAACTGATCGACGCGCTGGCCGCGGAATACGTGCTGGGGACGCTCAAGGGGCGTGCCAGGCAGCGTTTCGCGCGGCTGCTGGTCACCGACACCGCGGTACGGGAAGCCGTTGCCGGATGGGAACGCCGTCTCGGCAAGCTGACCGCGCTCAGTCCTCCGGTGGTGCCACCGAATGATGTCTGGCGGCAGCTGGAACAACGGCTGTTCCCCGAGCCCGTCGAGCCACGCTGGTATCAGCGCCTGGCGCTGTGGCGCGGCCTGGCCCTGGCCAGCAGCCTGGGCGTCGTGGTGCTGGCCGCCCTGCTGGTGCTGACCCCACCCCCCGGCCCCATGCCCGATTATGCCGGCATGCTGATCAGCGCCAGCACCCGGGAGCCAGTCTGGGCGGCCAGCACCGATGCCTCCATGGAACGCCTGATGATCAAGAATCAGCAGCCCATGACCCTGCCGCCGGATCGCGGTTGCATTCTGTGGCTGGAAGTGGCCGCGGGCGAGCGTCATCTGATCGGCCAGTTGCCCGACGACGGCAGCGAACAGGTTCTAGCGCTGGCCCCGGAACTGCGCCCCATGCTGCTGGACAGCCGGCTGGTGGTTACCGTGGAGGATATTTCCCTGGGGCTGCCGCAAACTCCCGCCGGACGGGATTATTATTTCGGACGCATGGTGCCGCTACGGGGTTGATCGGTGACCGAGGCCCCAGTTTGTCAGCGCGGTTCCGGCCGCCTTCAAAGACACTCGGCCAGAGCCGTCGCCGCCGCGCGCAGGGTCGGGACGTGACGGCGCAGATCGTCCAGGGAACGGCGCAGAATGGGGGCGTGCACGGCCAGGGTGGCGCAGATTCGTCCGGCCCGATCCAGCACCGGCACGGCGACCGCCACCATGCCGTCGATCAGTTCCTGGTCGTCGCTGCCGACATCCTCGGCGGCGATCCGGTTCAGGGCCATGTTCAGGCGTTCGGGGTCGGTGATGGTATAGGGGGTGCGTCGCTCCAGCGACAGCGTGGCCAGCATTCGCCGACGGCGAGTACTCGACATCCGGGCCAGGAACAGCTTGCCGCTGGCGGTGCAGTGCAGCGGCAGTCGCGAACCCGGCGGCAGGTGGATGCGGATCGGCCAGTTGGTCTCGACTCGATCGAAATACACGATCCACTGGCCGTCGAGCACGGTCATATTGCAGGTCTCGCCGATCCGTTCGGCCAGTTGCTGCAGGATGGCGCGGCGGCTGGCCTGCACCGTGTTGCCGCTGAGCACCGCCAGGGCCAGGTCACGCAAACGGTGCCCGGGTCCGTAGCGCTTGCCGGTGGGTTCGCGCAGTAGCAGCCCAGCGGCTTCCAGTTGCGAGGCCAAGCGGTGTACGGTGGGCTTGGGCAGTTCCAGGCGCTCGACCAGTTCGGCGGCGGTGAGCGGCCGCTCGGCCCGCGCCACCGCCTCCAGCAGCGCAAAACTGCGCAGCGCGGCGGAACCCGACGGCGATTCGCTCATGGTAATCAGGTCAGGCCGCTGAAGCGCACCAGGTACATGGCTAGCGGCGGCCACAGGGCGATCACCAACCAGGCCAGCAGCAGCACGAAGAAATAGATCGCCGCATAGGGCAGCAGCCGTACATAGGAAATCCCGGTGATGCCGCTGGCCACATACAGGTTCAGTCCGAACGGCGGGGTGATGAAGCCGATCGCCGCGCCGACCAGGAAGATCACCGCGAAATGCACCGGATCGATGCCGATGCTCTGCGCCACCGGGGCCAGTATCGGCGCCAGGATGATGGTCACCGGCAGGCTTTCCAGCACCGTGCCCGCGACCAGCACGATCACCATGCAGGCGAACAGGATCTGGTAGAAACCGCCCAGACCGGTCAGCCATTCGGTGATCAGCTGGCCGGCACCCAGCAGCGACAGGATCTGCTGCATCACCACCGAAACCGCGATCAGCGGCGCCAGCATGCCGGTGATCTGGCCGGAGCGCATCAGAATCGCCGGCAGATTGCGCAGCTTGATCTCGCGCGTCACCAGTACCCCGGCCAGCAGACAGAAGCCGACCGTGACGGCCGCCGCCTCGGTAGGCGAGAAGGCCCCCGAATAGATGCCGTAGATGACGATGCCAATGGCGATGAAGCCGAGATAGGCCCGCAGCCCGGCGCGCAGCACGGTGATCCCCCGGAATGGAATCATCGTGCCCCAGCGATTGCGCCGCGATACCGCCCAACAGGCCGCCATCATCGCCAGTATCATCAGCAGGCCGGGCAGGATGCCGGCGATGAACAGGTCCGAGATCGACAGATTGAGCAGAAAACCGTAAACGATGAAGATGATGCTGGGCGGGATGATGATCCCGACCGTGCCACCGGCCGCTATGGTGGCGGCGGCAAAATGGGGATGAT
>CAYMHN010000485.1:0-3302 GCA_964390235.1 uncultured Candidatus Competibacteraceae bacterium | reverse complement strand
GGCAACGCCCGGCATTACGACGGGGTGATCAGCGCGCTGGAAGCCCGCGGCCTGTGCGTGATCCCGGCTTTTGCCACTGGACTGGATGCGCGCCCGGCGGTGGAATCCTTCTTCGTCAAGGATGGGCACAGCACCGTCGATGCGGTGGTTTCGCTGACCGGGTTCTCGCTGGTCGGTGGTCCCGCCTACAACGATGCCAGAGCCGCCGAGGAGCTGCTGGCCAAGCTGGACGTACCCTGCTTGACGGTGACCCCGGTCGAATTCCAGACCGTCGAACAATGGGGGCGCTCCGAGCGTGGCCTGATGCCGGTCGAGAACACCATGATGGTGGCCATTCCCGAGCTGGACGGCGCGACCGGTCCGATGGTCTATGGCGGCCGCACCGATGCGGCCGGGGTGACCTGCACCGGCTGTCAGCGAGGCTGCCACTTCTCGGAGGCCGACAATGCCCACGACATGCAGGTCTGTGCCGAACGGGCCGAGGTTCTGGCGGCACGGGTCGGTAAACTGGTGGCACTGCGCCGTTCGCAACGCGCCGAGCGCAAGGTCGCCATGGTCTTGTTCAACTTCCCGCCCAATGCCGGCAATACCGGCACGGCCGCGTTCCTGGCGGTATTCGAATCGCTGCACAATACCCTGAACGCACTGCGGTGCGCCGGTTACAGCGTCGAAGTCCCGGCCACGGTCGATGAATTGCGCGAGCGCATCATCCATGGCAATGCCGAACGCTTCGGCGCCGACGCCAATGTGCTGTCGCGTATCTCGACCAATGATCATGTGCGCCGCGAGCCCTGGCTCAAGGAGATCGAAGCCCAATGGGGGCCGGCACCGGGGCGACAGCAAAGCGACGGCAGCTCGATCTTCGTGCTGGGCGAGCGGTTCGGCAATGTTCTGGTCGGTATCCAGCCCGCCTTCGGCTATGAAGGCGATCCGATGCGACTGCTGTTCGAAAAGGGCTTTGCGCCAACCCACGCTTTCTCGGCCTTTTATCGCTACCTGCGGGAGGACTTCGGTGCCCACGCGGTGCTGCATTTCGGTACCCATGGCGCGCTGGAGTTCATGCCTGGCAAGCAATCCGGTCTGTCCGGGGACTGCTGGCCGGACCGACTGATCGGCGATCTGCCCAATCTGTACCTGTACGCCTCGAACAATCCGTCCGAAGGCACGATTGCCAAGCGGCGCGCGGCAGCCACGCTGATCAGCTATCTGACCCCACCGATCGCCCGGGCCGGGCTGTATCGCGGCTTGATCGATCTCAAGGCCTCCATCGAGAGCTGGCGCAAGCTGGCCCCCGAGGCGGACCGGGAACGCGCCGAACTGGCTCCCCTGATCCAGGCGCAGGCCGTCGAGCTGGATCTCGTCGCGGCCGAGCCGGTCTGGGACGCGACGGCCGAACCCCGGATCAACCGGCTGGGCGATGCCATACTCGAACTGGAGCATTCCCTGATTCCCCATGGTCTGCACGTCGTCGGCAAGCCACCCTCCGCCGAGCAGCGGGTGGATCTGCTGCTGTCCGTCGCTCAGGCATCCCACGACCGGCAGCCGACAAGGGCCGCGGTCGAAGCGCTGGTCGCCGGCAGTTCGCCCGAAGAGGCACTGGCCATCAACGGCATGGATCATGACGAGACCTCGCTACAACAGTTGCGGGAACTCGGAGGCATTGCCGAGCTTATCGTGCAAGACCATGAAATCGAGGGCATTCTGACCGCACTGGACGGCCGCTACTTACGTCCCGCCCCGGGCGGCGACCTGCTGCGTACACCGACCATTCTGCCCACCGGCCGCAATCTGCACGGTTTCGATCCGTTCCGGATTCCCAGTGCTTATGCCATGCAGGATGGCGCACGCCAGGCCGAGCGACTGTTGCAGCGTCATCTGGCCGACGGGCATGCCTTTCCCGAATCCATCGCCATGGTGCTGTGGGGCACGGACAACCTCAAGAACGAAGGTGGCCCGATCGCCCAGGCGCTGGGACTGATCGGCGCCAAACCCCGGTTCGACGGCTACGGCCGACTGGCCGGCGCCGAACTGATCGAGTTGGAACAGCTGGGTCGGCCACGGATCGACGTGATCATCACCTTGTCCGGCATCTTCCGCGACCTGCTGCCCTTGCAGATCAAGCTGCTGGCCGAGGCGGCCTTTCTGGCCGCCAGCGCCGCTGAGCCACTGGAGAGCAACTTCGTCCGCAAGCATGCGCTGGCCTATCAGGAGGAGCACGGTTGCGATCTGGAGACCGCCGCCTTGCGGGTATTCGGCAATGCCGAGGGGGCTTACGGCTCCAACGTGAATCACCTGGTCGATAACAGCGGCTGGAACGATGAGGACGAGTTGGCCGAAACCTACACCCGGCGCAAGAGTTTCGCCTACGGTCGCGGTGGTCGCCCGGCCCGCCAATCGGCCTTGCTGAACAGCGTGCTGGCCGATGTGGATCTGGCCTATCAGAATCTGGACTCGGTCGAACTCGGTATCACCTCCATCGATACCTATTTCGACACCCTCGGTGGCATCAGCCGCGCGGTCACTCGGGCCAAGGGCAAGAACGCCACGGCCGCCCCGGTCTACATCGGCGATCAGACCCGCGGAGCAGGTACGGTGCGCACCCTGTCCGAGCAAGTCGCTCTGGAAACCCGCACCCGCATGCTCAACCCGAAGTGGTACGAAGGCATGCTGGAACACGGCTACGAGGGTGTGCGCCAGATCGAGGTGCATGTGACCAACACCATGGGCTGGTCGGCCACCACGGGGCAGGTTGCTCCCTGGGTTTATCAACAACTCACCCAGACCTATCTACTGGATCCCGAAATGCGCGAGCGCCTGGCCAAACTCAACCCGACGGCCTCGGCCAAGGTTGCGAACCGGTTGCTCGAAGCTCACGAACGTCGGTATTGGTCGCCGGACGAGGCGATGCTCGAAGCCTTGCGGCGAGCCGGCGAAGAACTCGAAGACCGACTCGAAGGGGTCGGCGTGGAGGCAGCAGCATGATGACAACAACCGTACCCCTATCCGCTCTAGGGACACGCCGCCCACCTCCTCCGGACGGGGAAGGCAGCGTACAGGTCAAGCTCGACCCGACCGTCAAGATCGGCAAGGCCAAGGTATTCGCCGTCTACGGCAAGGGCGGTATCGGCAAGAGCACCACGTCCAGCAATCTGTCCGTGGCCTTCTCCAAGCTCGGCAAGCGAGTGCTGCAAATCGGCTGCGACCCCAAGCACGATTCGACCTTCACCCTGACCAAGCGCCTCATGCCGACGGTGATCGACGTGCTCGAATCGGTCGATTTCCATGCCGAGGAGCTGCGCCCC
>CAYMHN010000484.1:0-3317 GCA_964390235.1 uncultured Candidatus Competibacteraceae bacterium | reverse complement strand
TAGTGGCTCAGTCTATGACCCAGACCGACCGCCTGCAACTCGTCCCGGGCCCGGTCGAAGGCGACCTTGCGGCCGGCGAATTCCAGCGGGATGGCGACGTTTTCCAGTGCGGTCATGGTCGGTATCAGATGGAAGGACTGGAACACGATGCCGACGTGATCGCGACGGAACAGAGCCAGCCGGTCCTCGTCCAATTCAGTCAGTTCGTGGCCGTTGACCCGTACGCTGCCGCTCGAGGGACGCTCCAGTCCGGCCATGATCATCAGCATGGTAGACTTGCCGGCACCCGAAGGGCCGACCACGCTGACGGTCTCGCCGGCGGCGATGCGCAGGTCGATGCCACGCAGGATGTGGACCGGCCCGGCCGCGCTGGGCAGGGTCAGATGCAGGTCGCGCAAATCGACTATGGATTGGGCGACAATAGATTCATCGATCAATGATGCAGGCTCCCAAAATGCTCAAGATTGTTCATTCGCTGGCCCGACGTTGCGGGTTGATCACTGTGATGCTGACCATCGCGACGCTACTTGGTTCGCCCTGGTCTCCTCCGGCGCATGCCGAGCCACTGCGGCTGCTGGCCATGGGCGACAGTCTGACCGCCGGCTATGGCCTGGCGAACGAGGACAGTTTTCCGAACCAGCTGGAACAGGTACTGCGCGGCCACGGGCACCAGGTGGTGGTGATCAATGCCGGGGTCTCCGGCGACACCACCAGTGGCGGTCTGGCCCGGCTGGACTGGGCGCTGGCCGATGATCCGCACGCGGTGATCCTGGCCCTGGGCGCCAACGACGGGCTGCGGGCCATAGACCCCGGCCTGACCCGGGCCAATCTGGAACAGATGCTGGAGCGCCTGCGGGAACAGGGGCTGCCGGTGCTGCTGGCCGGCATGCTGGCCCCGCCCAATCTGGGCCGGGAGTATGGCGAGCGCTTCAACGCCATTTTCCCCGAACTGGCCGAGCGGTACGATGCCCTGCTGTATCCCTTTTTCCTGGACGGCGTGGCCGCCGATGCCAGCCTCAACCTGGACGACGGCATTCATCCCAATGCCGCCGGCGTGGCGGTGATGGTCGAGCGCATGCTGCCGCTGGTGGAAACCCTGCTGGAACGGGCCGAGGAGTCCTGATGAACGAAGTCATGATCGCCCCATCCTCCGCCGCCGCGCGCCGGCAGCGCTTTCAGGCCGTGCTGGACGAACTGGAACGGCGGGGTCTGGATGGCTTTCTGGTGCCGCGCGCCGACGAGCACCAGGGCGAGTACGTTCCCCCGTGCGCCGAGCGGCTGGCCTGGCTGACCGGCTTCACCGGTTCGGCTGGGCTGGCCATCGTCTACCGGCCCGGTTCGGCGATCTTCGTCGATGGACGCTACACCCTGCAAGTCGGCGATCAGGTCGATACCGCGTTGTTCGCGCCGCGACACCTGATGGAGCAGCCGCCCGCGCAGTGGCTGGCCGAGCATCTGGAGCGCGGCGCCCGGATCGGCTTCGATCCCTGGTTGCACACCCCGAACGGCCTGGAGTCCTTGCGCAAGGCCTGCGCCAAGGCGGGGGCCGAGCTACTGGCCTGCGAGACCAATCCTGTCGATGCGGCCTGGACCGACCAGCCCGACCCGCCGCTGGCGACGGTGAGCGCCCATCCGCTGGAATATGCCGGCGAGGCCTCGGCGACCAAGCGCCAGCGCCTGGGCGAGCAGCTGGCCGCCGAGGGCATCGACGCCGCGCTGCTGACCCAGCCGGATTCCATCGCCTGGTTGCTCAATGTGCGCGGCGGCGATGTGCAACACGCGCCGCTGGTGCTGAGCTTCGCCCTCCTGCATGCCAGCGGTCGGGTTGACTGGTTCGTCGATGCGCGCAAGCTTGATCCCGCCTTGCGCGAGCACCTGGGCGAGGGGGTGGAGTTGCAGGTCCCGGAGCAGCTGGATCGAGTGCTGGAGGGTCTGGGGCATGCCGACTGCCGGGTCCGGGTGGACCCGGCCACCACCGCCGTGCGGCTGGTCGATCTGCTGGAGTATGCCGGCGCCACCCTGGATCGCGGGGCGGACCCCTGCGTGCTGCCCAAGGCGCTGAAGAATCCGGCCGAGCTGACCGGGGCCCGCGCCGCCCATGAACGCGACGGGGTGGCCCTGACCCGGTTTCTGCACTGGCTGGCCGAGCATGCCCCGTCCGGCGAGGTGGACGAACTGGGCGCGGCCGAGCAGCTGCGACGGTTTCGCGAGGAGACCGGCGAGCTGCGCGATCTCAGCTTCGACACCATCTCCGGTGCCGGTCCCAACGGCGCCATCGTCCACTACCGGGTCACCCCGGAGACCAACCGCCGGCTGCGGCCGGGCGAACTCTATCTGGTCGATTCCGGAGGCCAGTACCGGGACGGCACCACCGACGTGACCCGCACCGTGGCCATCGGCGAGCCCGACGCCGAGCAGCGCGAGCGCTTCACCCTGGTGCTCAAGGGTCATATCGCCCTGGCCCGGGCGCGGTTTCCCAAGGGGACTAACGGCGCCCAGCTCGATGTGCTGGCCCGTCACGCCCTGTGGCAGGCGGGGCTGGACTTCGACCACGGCACCGGCCACGGGGTCGGCAGCTATCTCAGCGTCCACGAGGGGCCGCAGCGGATTTCCAAGTTCTCCCACGATGTCGCCTTGCAGCCGGGCATGATCGTGTCCAACGAGCCCGGTTACTACAAGACCGGCGGCTACGGCATCCGCATCGAGAACCTGGTCATGGTCGCCGGCGCGACGGACATAACGGGCGGCGAGCGGTCGATGCTGGGTTTCGAGACCCTGACCCTGGCGCCCATCGATCTGAACCTGGTCGAACCGGCCCTGCTGTCCCGTGAGGAACTGGACTGGCTGAACGCCTATCACGCCCGGGTGCGCGAGGTGATCGGGCCGCGGCTGGACCAGGCGACCCGCGCCTGGCTGGAGCGGGTGACGGTGATAGGTTGAGTGTGACAATAATGCCACACAGACGGATCCGGGACATGAGAAAAGGGTCACGGATTCCCGTAACCCCTTGATTTCATGGTGGGCCCTGCTGGACTCGAACCAGCGACCTACGGATTATGAGTCCGCAGCTCTAACCGACTGAGCTAAGGGCCCGTTGACGGATGCGACTATAGCAACTCGCCGGACCGGCGTCACTCACTCCAGGTCGAGAAAGCTGCGCAGCTGTTCCGAGCGGTTGGGATGGCGCAGCTTGCGCAGGGCCTTGGCCTCGATCTGGCGGATGCGCTCGCGGGTCACGTCGAACTGTTTGCCGACCTCTTCCAGGGTGTGGTCGGTGTTCATGTCGATGCCGAAGCGCATGCGCAGCACCTTGGCCT
>CAYMHN010000483.1:0-3318 GCA_964390235.1 uncultured Candidatus Competibacteraceae bacterium | reverse complement strand
CTCAGGGTCAACCGCCGGCGCACACCGTCCAGCAAGCGGTCGATGGCCTCGGGCGAGAACAGGCTGGGCGTGCCGCCGCCGATGAACACACTGTCCAGCGGCCGGCCGGCGGCATGGGGCAGATCGGCGTCCAGGTCGGCCAGCAAGGCGGTCACGTACTCCGCCTCCGGCGCCGCGCCACGCAGGCGATGCGAGTTGAAGTCGCAGTACGGGCATTTGCGCACGCACCACGGGATGTGGATGTACAGGCTGAGGGGTAGCGGGTCTGGATTCATGCGGCCTATTGTGCCTGAGACCGGTTGCTTCGGGTGGTCCGTCGGTTGTCATCAAATGGTAAAGCAGTTTTAAAACAATCGTAATCGATCTGTCATGAGCGATCTCTAGCTGGACTTTGGCACGCTGTACGTGGCGGTGTTCAACGACGACGGCACGGGCGAATGGCGGACACTGGACATCGTACTGGCCGGTACGAACGACGACAGTCAGGTCCTGCCCGCCGAAGGCGGACAGTCACTCGACGACAGCAACCGCAGCGGCAAAGTCTTTCCGGAAGTGGCTTCCAACTGGCCCGACGGCGGCGACGCAGTCCGAAAACGGTGATTGTGCCCGCCGGCGCGGGATTCTATAATCCCCCTTCCGTTGCCGGTGTAGCTCAGTCGGTAGAGCAACTGATTCGTAATCAGTAGGTCGGGGGTTCGATTCCCTTCACCGGCACCAAGAAAATCAATGGCTTAGCTTATATAACTCAAACCAAGAAACTCTAAAAATTAAATTTTACTGCATATTTACTGCAACGCTCCGCAACGTCTAGCGATAACGAAACCCTCCCGCAGCGCTCCTACGCTTGTGCAGTTGCTCATAGGTGAGCACGGGTTTTCATCGTGCAAGCCCAGCAGCAAGTCCGACCATCTGTAGTTCTCCAGTTCCGTAGATCAACCTGCTGCGGGGGATATTCGGTTAGAATATCCACAACACAAGTCAGCATGGTTCGTCAATAACCGATTACCGTGACGTGCGGCGCAATTCACGGTAATACGTCGTGCCTTCGATTCTTGCCCTGCGGTAGCCAATCATGCAGTCCGTCCTATCTCGATCGATGCGGTTCGTGCCTCACCGCATCCTACGCGCTGCACCACCCGTGCCACGGCATCCAGCACGGCCAGTGCGGGTTCTACCGGCACGCCACGTTTCACCAGCAGTTCTGGAAGATACTTGCGGGCATCCTCGAAACAGACCGCAGATGCGAAGAAATCGACCTGTTCGGCATGGTCCATGATCAACCCACGCACCTTGCGACCCGGTACCGCCCGAATCAGGATGTTGGCATCCAGTACCAGCACCTTGCGACGCATGGGCGATTTACTTCGCGCGCAGCTGCCGGAACTCGGCAACCAGTTCGTCCTCGTCGACCCCTTCGGCAGCGAGCAGCTCGTCGAGCTTGGCCGCCGCCGCCTTGAGCGCGGCGATGTCGTCGCCCCTGTTTGTATCCCGGCTGGGGATGAAGTAACCGATAGTTTCGCCGTGGCGCGTCACCGCCACCGGCTGCCCGACTTCCAGCAGATAATGCGGCAAACGGCTGCGAAACTCGCGGATACCGACCTTCAGCGCTTGCATGCTAGAGACCCCTGATTGTGTGCCTGTGTGTACACAATAAGCGAAATGGCGCAAGAATGCTATTCTGAACATGCGCCACCTGCGGGTTCGCCTTCAGGCTGGCAGCCAACCTTGCTGCTTCAGGCGTTCATAAGCCTTCTCGACGTGCTGCGGCTTGACCAGCGCTTTCTTGCGCTGATTCCAGGACTCGACCTTCGCTCGAATCGCCTCCGGATCGCCCTGCACCTCGGTTTCATGCTTGACCACCCAATGGACGGTGGGCAACAGCTCCATGCCGTAGGGGGTCTCGAAACCTTCGATAAGCTTGCTCACCCGTTCGAGATGTGATTCCGCCTCGGGGTTTCCCTTCAGGAATTCCCGCACGCTTTTTCGCGCAAGGATGCGGTGAGGCACGAACCGCATCGGTCGCGTTACGCGCTCTAGGTCAGCGCGGAGCGCCAGCGGGGATGCCGACCAGAGCCTTGATGAGAATCATCGGCGGGTCGCTTCCTCGAACTCGGTCACGGTGAGACCGGCGGAGCGGATCAATCCGCGCTCCGCCCTGACTTCCAGACAGAGATGGATCGCTTCCTTGATGTTTTCGAGCGCTTCCTGGCGGGTCGCGCCCTGGCTGATGCAGCCCGGAATCGACGGGCATTCGACGATCCAGATCCCATCCTCGTCACGATCGATGGTTACCATGAATTGCATTATCTACACCTCACTCGGCGTGTTGTACGTACTTGCGGAGAGGGGCATGGGCATTCCTGTCCGGAGTCGTTATGTACGCATGGTCTCGTCGGAAATCACCACACTTGTAACCCAATACCTCGTTCGGCACGCGCTGCCTCGATTTCCGCCTGTACCTCCTCGCTTGCCATGGAAGACAGGTAGGACTATAGCGCGGCCGCCGTCGCAATTACAAAGGCTTCAGTTCCTCGATTGGGCGGTGAAGCCCGCGTAGCGACCTGGCCATGGATTTCACGCTTCGAATGGCAGCGGATGGACCTGAACGAGTTCCCGCATCCGCGCCGCTGGTACGGCGCCATCGCGCAGCGCCCGGCGGTGCAGCGGGGTTATCATGTGCCGCTACAGGTCCAGGACATCCTCATGCCCGGGCCGGCATGAGGGGCTCGGGCGCTCGATCCCGAGCGCCCGAATCGGCCCGTTGCGGGTCAGTAATGGAAACCGAACCCGTCGTGCGGATTGTGGTACGGGTTATAGACGCAGCCCCAACCGAACCCCGGACCGGTAATCGGGATGACCTCGGGGGCGGCCGTCTCGTCCTCGACGACGATGCTCACGCAGGCCGTGTCCTTGGAGCTGATGGCGTTCCAGATCTTCAGCACCTCGCTGGACGCGCAGACCACGCAGCCCTCGGACCAGGCGGCGCTGGTTCCCTTGTGGATGAAGATCCCGTTGTTGGTTCGGGTGCCCTTGTTCGACGGCACACCCTGGCCCAGATAGATGCCCGGGCGGTATTTGTTGCCGCCCTTCCAGGGGCAGGCGACGCCGTCACTTTCCTGCTTGTTGCTCATCCAGGTTGCATAGCCGGTGTAGGTACCGGCATCGATCTTGTTGTCCGGGTCCCACCAGCAGGTGGTATTGACCGAGACATTCCCGTGACTGAAGGTGATCGTGCCTTTTTGCTGGCCACGCTTTACGGTGATGGTGTAGGACATCGTGTCTCTCCGGTAATGTATTGATCGATTCTTCCGATCGAAT
>CAYMHN010000482.1:828-3323 GCA_964390235.1 uncultured Candidatus Competibacteraceae bacterium | reverse complement strand
GGCCGCCGGGGCCGGTGCCGCCGGCTTCGGCTTGGCCGGCGCCATCGACAGTTTGGGCGGCGGCGGCGGCCAGGTGATCTCGCCTTGCTTGATCACGGTACAGCCGCGAATCGCCTCGTCGTCCATATTGACCAAGGGTTCGCCATTCTTGTCGGGGGTCAGATCGCTCAGCAGATGGCGTACATTGGTCGAATAGAGCTGGCTGGACTGGGTTGGCAGTCGGCTGGGCAGATCGGTGTAGCCGATCAGGGTCACCCCATGCTTGATCACCACTTCGCCCGGCTCGGTCAGTTCGCAGTTGCCACCCTGCTCGGCGGCGAGGTCGACGACCACGCTGCCTTCGCGCATGAGTTCGACCATATCGGCCAGAATCAGCTTGGGTGCCGGTCTGCCGGGAATCAGCGCGGTGGTGATGATGATGTCGACGTCCTTGGCCTGTTCGCGAAACAGTGCCATTTCGGCATCGATGAAGGCCTGGCTCATTTCCTTGGCGTAACCGCCCTCGCCAGCGCCCTCTTCCTCGTAGTCCAGTTCGAGGAATTCGGCGCCCATGGATTCAACCTGCTGCTTGACTTCGGGGCGGGTGTCGAAGGCACGCACGATGGCACCCATGCTGCCGGCGGCACCAACGGCGGCCAGACCAGCCACCCCGGCACCGATCACCATCACCTTGGCCGGTGGCACCTTGCCGGCGGCGGTGATCTGACCGGTGAAAAACCGGCCGAAATGATTTGCGGCCTCGATGACCGCCCGATAGCCAGCGATATTGGCCATTGAACTCAGGGCGTCCATCTTCTGGGCGCGCGAGATGCGCGGCACCGAGTCCATGGCCAGAATGGTAGCCTTGCGGGCCTTGAGCCGCTCCATCAGTTCCGGATTCTGTCCCGGCCAGATGAAGCTGATCAGGTGGCTGCCCTCGCGCAGCAACTCGGCCTCGTCCACGCCCAGTTCGGGATGAGCTTCGGGAGCCCGCACCTTGAGCACGATATCGGCCCGCGACCAGAGTTCGCGGGTATCGGCCAGCACTTCGACGCCGGCCGCCTGATAGGCTTGATCGGTGAACTTCGCCGCCGCGCCGGCGCCCGACTCGATCAGCAGCCGATACCCCAGTTTGGCAAGTTGCCCGGCGCTGTCCGGTGTCATCGCCACGCGCCGTTCGCCGGGATGTACCTCCCGGGGCACCCCGATAGTCATAGCCATAGAATTCCCCCATGAGCGTCAACAAGATCGTTTCGCTACGTCAGCCAAGGTTTTTTCAGGTCCTTGCGGGCATCAATCATTCGACTGACACGATTTGATGCAAAATTGTAACATCATACCGATACCATGCTGTCGCAAGATTTTGGCCAGTGGCGATCCCCCGTGTACTTGGGCTATGCTGGGAACCGATCTGGATTTTCGGCCTCTGAATCCGAGATCGCGCGACGGCGCCGTCAACCACAGGAGACTTCAGCAATGCATGGCCTGGAGCAACACGTCCTGCGCACCGACGTATCCGGTATGCCGCTGGAGTGGATCAACTACCAGGACGCCGTCAGGCTGTACCATCTGGAGCAGGTTGCCTACACCTGCGGCAGCGTGCTGTATCTCGTCCATGGCGGGATCAACGCCCGCACTGGCCAGCGCAGCGTGATCGAGGTCAATTCCATCGTTGCCACCCGAGGCGGCGCCTACGCCCAGCTCAAGGCCAGCGACAGCTACGAACCGCCGTTGTCGAATGCGGCCTTGTTCCGGCGCGACTTCAATATCTGTCTCTATTGCGGCGGATCCTTCTCGGTGCACGAATTGTCGCGTGACCATGTCACGCCGCTGGTGCAAGGTGGCGACAACGACTGGACCAATGTGGTGACGGCCTGCAAACGCTGCAATCACCACAAGGGCGGCCGCACGCCCGAACAAGCCGGCATGCAGTTACTGGCCATACCCTTCACCCCCAATCACGCGGAATACGTCTATCTGCAAGGCCGGCGCATTCTGGCCGACCAGATGGCGTTTCTACGTGCCCATTTCCCGCGCACCAGCCCCTTGCATGCCCGACTCGCCCGCCAGGTCGACCCTTGTTGACCCGGCTCTGCCGGTCGATGGCCAGCTTGCCGGGATTCGCGCCAGCCTGAGCCGGAGTTCCAAGCTGGTGCTACAGGCGCCTCCCGGTGCCGGCAAGACCACTCGGGTACCCTTGGCCTTGCTGGACGAACCCTGGCTGGACGGGCGCAAGATCCTGCTGCTGGAGCCGCGTCGGCTGGCCGCCCGGACCGCCGCCGAACGCATGGCCATGCAGCGCAACGAGCCCGTCGGCGCCACGGTCGGCTATCGGATTCGCCTGGAGCGGCGCACCTCTTCCCGAACCCGGATCGAGGTGCTGACCGAAGGCATACTCACTCGTCGCTTGCAATCCGACCCGGCGCTGGACGATGTCGGCCTGGTGATCTTCGACGAGTTTCACGAGCGCAGCCTGCATGCCGATCTCGGCTTGGCGCTGTGCCTGGAAAGCCAGA
>CAYMHN010000482.1:0-818 GCA_964390235.1 uncultured Candidatus Competibacteraceae bacterium | reverse complement strand
CTGCGACCCGACCTCCGGCTGCTGGTGATGTCGGCCACGCTGGACGGTGTCGCCGTCGCCAGGCTGCTGCAAGACGCACCGGTGATCTCGGCCAGTGGTCGCCAGTATCCGGTAGAGCTGCGCTATCTGCCCCGCGACCCGCCGTCCACCGATCCGCGCGCCTCGGCACCGGCCGGCGTCGCCGCCGCGGTGCGCCGGGCGCTGGTCGAACAGGACGGCGACATCCTGGCCTTTCTGCCCGGTGGCGCTGAAATCCGCCACGCGCTGGCGCTGCTGCGCGAAACCGGCGTACCCGCTGACATACAGCTGCTGCCCTTGTACGGCGATCTGCCCCGAGCCGAACAGCAACGCGCCCTGCAAGCCGGCGGCCTACGGCGGGTCATTCTGGCCAGCGCCATCGCCGAAACCAGTCTGACCATCGATGGCGTGAGCATCGTCATCGACGGCGGCTGGGCCAGGGTACCGCGTTTCGACCCCAACACCGGCCTGAGCCGGCTGGTCACCGAGCGGGTCAGCCGCGACAGCGCCGAACAACGAGCCGGACGAGCCGGTCGGCAGGGTCCGGGGCTGTGCTATCGATTATGGAGCGAATCCACCCAGTCCCGTCTGGCAGCTCACCGCCTGCCGGAAATGCTGACCGCCGATCTGGCGCCCTTGGCCCTGGAACTGGCGCTCTGGGGCACGGCGGCCGACCGGCTGCGCTGGCTGGATCCCCCACCAGCGGCCGCCCTGTCCCAAGCGCAAGACCTGCTGCGCAACCTGGGCGCCCTGGACGCGCGGGGTCGCATCACCCCCGAGGGCCGGCGCCTGGCCGAGTG
>CAYMHN010000481.1:0-3327 GCA_964390235.1 uncultured Candidatus Competibacteraceae bacterium | reverse complement strand
AGCGCGGAACTGGCCGATTTTCGCCGCGCGGCGGAGCGCCGCGCGGCCGACCATACCGACGCTGCGGGGCTGGACCGGGCCCGGGCTCTGCGCGAGCGACTCGCGGGCTTGCTGACCGACGGCCAGCGCGTCCATCAGCGTTTCATGAACGCCGTGCAGCAGGCGCTGCCGGGAGTGATCGTGGCCGGCGATTCCACCCAGCCGGTGTACAGCGCCAACCTGTTCTACCAGCCCGAAGGGCCGCGCAGCTATTTCAACTCCAGCACCGGCTACGGCACCCTGGGCTATGCCTTGCCGGCCGCGCTGGGCGCCAAGCTGGCCCGACCCGAACGGCCGGTGGTCGCCCTGATCGGCGATGGCGGCTTGCAGTTCACCATAGCCGAGCTGGCGACGGCGGTGGAACTGGGTCTGGCCGTGCCGATCCTGGTTTGGAACAACCAGGGCTATGGCGAGATCAAGCGTTACATGGCCGAGCGCGACATTCCGCAGATCGGGGTGGATATCTACACCCCGGATTTCCAGACCATCGCCCGCGGCTTCGGCTGCGCCACCGCCCGCGCCGACGGTCTGCCCCATCTCCAGGAGCTGCTGCGCGAAGCACATCGGGCCACGGGTCCCACCGTGATCGAGATCGATGACGCGGCGGCGTGGCACTGGTAATCGGAGTCACCCATGAAAATCCTGGTGCTGGGCGGCGGGGTGGTCGGGGTGGCCACCGCCTATTATCTGGCCGAGGACGGCCACGAGGTCACGGTCATCGACCGCCAGCCCCGGGCCGCCAGCGAGACCAGCTACGGCAACGCTGGCCTGTACACGCCCGGCGACTCCTACGCCTGGGCCTCGCCCGAAGCCCTGAAGATGGCCGTCAAGTCCCTGTATCGGCGCGACCTGGGCATCAAGTACCAGCTGCGCCTGGACCCGCGCCTGTGGGCCTGGTCGTGGCGGTTCCTGTTCCAGTGCACCCGCGGGCAGGCCTACCGCAACACCCTGCGCAAGTTGCGCATCGCCCTGTATTCCAAGCAATGCCTGAACGCGCTGGTCCAGAAAACCGGCATCGCCTACGACGGCCGGCAGCAAGGGGTGATCTATTTCTTCCGCTCGCTGCAAAGCCTGGAACACGGCACGGCGCACATGAAGATCCTGCAAGACCACGGCCTGGATATCCGGATCATGGATCGCGCCGGCCTGGTGGCGATCGACCCGGGGCTGAAGGCCGCCGGGGACAAGATCGCCGGCGGGGTCTACTCGCCCATGGATCAGACCGGTGATTCCTGTCTGTTCGCTCGGCGGCTCGCCGCCTGGTGCGCCGCGCACCAAGGCGTGCGGTTCGCCTGGAACACCACGATCCAGGGCATCGAAACCGAGGGAACCCGGGTCGGCAAGATCGTCACCGATCGGGGCGACTTCCAGGCCGATGCGGTGGTGCTGGCGGCCGGCGCCGACAGCCCGCTGCTGGCCGAGGGCATCGGCGTCAAGCTGCCGATCTACCCGGTCAAGGGCTATTCGGTCACCGTGCCGGTGCGCAATGGTGACGCCGCGCCCCATCTCGGCGTCGTCGACGAGGACCGGCTGGTCGCCATGTCGCGCCTCGGGGACCGGCTGCGGATGGCGTCCACCGCCGAGTTCACCGGCTACGACCGCAGCTACCGGCCCGCGGATTTCGCGTCGATCTTCAAGACCGCGCGCGAACTGTTCCCCGAGGGCGGTGATTACCAGCAGCCCGAATACTGGGCCGGCCTGCGCCCCATGACCCCGAGTTCGGTGCCGATTCTGGGCCGGGCGCGCCACGAGAACTTTTATCTCAACGTCGGTCACGGCCATGTCGGCTGGACCCTATCCTGCGGGACCGGCCGCTTCGTCGCCGATCTGGTCGCCGGCCGGCCGCCGGAAATCGACTCCGAAGGGCTGCTGTATCAGACGTGACCCACATGGCCGGTCCCGAGATCACCATCAAGCTCGACACCCTGGAGCGCAATACCCGCACCGTGGCCGCCGCCTGCCGCCGGGCCGGCATCGAGATCTTCGGCGTCACCAAGGGCAGTTGCGGCATGCCTCAGGTGGCCCGCGCGATGCTGCGCGGCGGGGTGATCGGCATCGGCGAATCGCGCTTCGAGAACATCCGCCGGCTGCGCGCCAGCGGCATCGACTGTCCGATCCTGCTACTGCGCAGTCCACCGCTGTCGCGTATCGAGGAAGTCATCGCCTCGGTCGATATCAGCCTCAACTCGGAACTGGCCATCATCGAGGAACTGTCGCGGGTCGCCGAGCGCATGGGTCGGGTCCACGACATCATCCTGATGGTCGATCTGGGCGATCTGCGCGAAGGCATCTGGCCGGACGAGCTGATACCCACGGTCGAACAGGTGGTGGAACTGCCCGGCGTGCGCATCGTCGGGCTCGGCACCAATCTGACCTGCTTCGGCGCCATTCTGCCCAGCGAGGAGAATATGGGCGCCCTGGTGCAACACGCCCGCGAGCTGGAACAGCGCTTCGGCGGCGCGGCGGACCGCCTGGAACTGCGCTACGTCTCAGGCGGCAATTCCAGCTCCCTGCCGCTGCTGCTGGCCGGCGGCATGCCACCGGGGATCAACCATCTGCGCATCGGCGAGGCCATCCTCCAGGGCGGGCGCGACACCTTTCTCGATGAGCCCTGGCGGGAACTGGACCGGGACGTCTTCCTGCTCAGCGGCGAACTGCTGGAAGTCAAGATCAAGCCCTCGGTGCCGATCGGCCGGATGGGCGTCGATGCCTTCGGCCAGCGGCCGGTGTTCGCGGATCGGGGCAAGCGGCTGCGCGGCATCCTGAACATCGGCCGGGAGGACATCATCGTCGAGGGCCTGACCCCGATCGATCCCGGCGTCGAGGTGCTGGGCGCGTCCAGCGACCACCTGGTCCTCGATCTCACCGAAGCCAGCCCGCCGCCCAAGGTCGGGGACCGGCTGCGCTTCCACATGAACTACGGCGCCCTGCTGACCGCCATGACCTCGGAGTACGTGGTGAAAAAGCCCCTGTTCGACCATGCCGCCGCGACCCGACCCGCGCGGGTCGACGTGCATGTCGAATCCGCGCTCCTGCCCTGGGTGGAACGCGCCGATCTGCTCGCCCGCCTTGCCGCCCTGAACCTGGCGGTGGCGATCCATGAACCGCCGTCACCGGACGGCGCGGTGGACACCGTGCCGCTGTTGCTGGGCGCGGATCACGACCTCAGTCTGGCCGGCATGACCGCCCTGGCCCGCCGCGTGGACGCCTTCGGCCTGCTCTGGTTCGACGCCGCGGCGAGCTTCATGCCGCCGGGCAGCGAGGTACCGCCCGCCGACACCGTACTGT
>CAYMHN010000480.1:0-3330 GCA_964390235.1 uncultured Candidatus Competibacteraceae bacterium | reverse complement strand
CCGATGACGATGCCGGTTTCATCACCGGTTCGACGCTGTCGGTCAACGGTGGCCAACACATGTTCTGATCCAACCTCGCCGCCAGGATCTGCACGGTCAATGATGCCATGGCGATCGACGGCGAGGCATTGGTCAAACCCACTTCCCGAGCGGACAGGCAAAACCGACCCATCGGCATATCCATCCGTCATACCCATTCAACGAGGAGATACATCATGGCAAAGACCAAGACGACCACTTCCGACGTAGCCAATCCGTTTGGCGACCTGAGCAAGATGCTCGAGCAGTTCCAGGTGCCAGGGATCGACATGAACGCCATCATCGAATCGCGGCGCAAGGATCTGGACGCACTCATCGCGGCCAACGTGGCCGCCTACGAAGCCGTTCAGGGCCTGGCCAGGAAGCAGACGGAAATCCTCACACAGGCGCTGCAGAGCGCCCAGGAGAACGCCCGGAAAATGGCCGCCGGTGACGCATCGGACCCTGACAAGCAAGCTCAAATGGTGCGCGCCGCCTACGACAAGGCCATGGCCGACATGAAGGAGCTGGCGGAGATGGCGCAGAAGGCGCAGGCCGACATCATGAAGGCGATCAACGCGCGGGCGGAGCAAAGCCTGCGGGAAATCCAGGCACTGATGCAGCCCAAGTGACGCACCACCGCGCGCTCTGCTGATGCCCACCCCTTGGGGCTTGCTGACGCCTGCCAAGGGGTTCGGGATCCGAGCGGCGTTGATCAAGACCATCTGATCCTGCCCTAACACCGGAGGAGCATTCGACCATGGCATCGCCGTTCAATATACCTGACGAGTTCGTTCAGGGTTTCATCAAGGCCGGGCACAGCCTGTGGCAGGCGATGCTGCCCGGTATCGCTGTGCAGTCTCCTGCGTCGGTTACGCCGCCGGTGTCTGATGCCACGTCTTCCGGCCAGGCAGGTCGACTGACCGAGCTGCAGCTCGCCTACTTTCAGCAACAGTTCGCGTTGTGGACGCGCATGATGGCGCAGACCGCGGACCAACCGGTCGAGCCCGTGGTCTCTCCGGATCGGGGCGACCGTCGATTTCGCGATGCCGAATGGCGCGATAACCCTTCGTACTACCTGCTCCAGCAAAGCTATCTGCTCAACAGCCGGTTGATCGGCGAACTGGTCGAGGCGGCCGAACTCGACGAACCCACCAAACAGCGGCTGCGTTTCTATTCGCGCCAGTTCATCGACTCGATGAGCCCGACCAACTTCGCGGCCACCAACCCCGAAGTGTTCAAGCTCGCCCTTGAAACCGGCGGCGAGAGCCTGAAGCACGGCTTCGAGAATCTGCTCGCCGATATGGGCAAGGGCGGCCTCACCATCACCGACGAGAGCGCTTTCGAGGTCGGCGTGAACGTCGTCGTGTCTGAAGGCGCGGTGATCTTCGAAAACGAACTGTTCCAACTGATCCAGTACGCACCGCTGACCGATCAGGTCGCAACGCGGCCGCTGGTCATCGTGCCGCTGTGCATCAACAAGTTCTACATCCTCGACCTGCAACCCGAGAACTCCTTCGTGCGTTTCGCCACCGAACAGGGCCAGACCGTGTTCCTGATCTCGTGGCGCAACCCCGACGCGAGCGGCGGCCACCTCACCTGGGACGACTACATCGAGCAGGGTGTGATCAAGGCCATCTCAGTGGCACGGAAAGTGACCGGTGCCGACCGGGTCAATGCGCTCGGCTGGTGCGTCGGTGGAACCCTCCTGTCGTCGCCGCTCGCAGTGCTGTGCGGGCGCGGCGATCCATCCGTGTCCAGCCTGACCTTGCTGACCACCATGCTGGATTTCAGCAACCCGGGCGACCTGGGCGTGCTCATCGACGAACAAGGCGTGCGTGCACGGGAGGAGACAATCGGCCGTGGTGGTATCTACCCCGGCGCTGAGCTCGGAGCCGGGGTCATCAACCCGGCCGCCAAGAACAAGCGCAGCTACTGGACCGGCGGCCAGCAGGGCGACGATCCCGAGCAATGGCTGGCGGGCAGCAGCGAGACTCCCGGGAGTTGGTGGAGCCACTGGATCGAGTGGCTGACCCCGATGGCCGGTGAGAAGGTTGCGGCGCGGCGCCAGCCCGGCAGCAAGAAGTTTCCGGTGATCGAACCCGCGCCCGGACGTTACGTCAAGGTTCGCGCAAGGTGAGCACCATGGCTTACGACAACCTCCTTACCGCCGAGCACGACACCGGTGCGCTGTGTACCGGGGTCATCACGGGGTTTGCATGATGGACGCTTTGCTGCTTGCCCGGGTGCAGTTCGGTTTCACGATCTCGTTCCACATCATCTTTCCAGGGCTGACGATCGGTCTGGCGAGCTATTTGGCGGTTCTCGAGGGATTGTGGCTGTATACTCGGCGTCAGGTTTTCATGGACCTGTATCACTACTGGCTGAAGGTGTTCGCGGTGGCCTTCGGCATGGGTGTGGTTTCGGGCCTGGTGATGGCCTACCAGTTCGGCACCAACTGGAGCGAGTTCTCGCGCTTCGCCGGGGGCATCACCGGCCCGCTGCTGGCCTACGAGGTGCTGACCGCGTTCTTCCTTGAAGCTGGCTTCCTGGGTGTGATGCTGTTCGGCCTGCAGCGGGTCGGGCCGGTACTGCATTTCATCTCGACCGTCGCGGTGGCGGTCGGGACGCTGATTTCGGCGACCTGGATCCTCGCGTCGAACAGCTGGATGCATACCCCGCAGGGACACGAGATCATCGATGGCCGCGTGGTGCCGGTCGACTGGATCGCGGTGATCTTCAATCCGTCTTTTCCGTACCGGCTGACCCACATGGTGCTTGCCGCCTTCATCGCCACCGCGCTCGTGGTCGGTGCCAGCGCGGCCTGGCATCTGTTGCGTGGCCGCAACCACGAGCCGGTGCGCGTGATGCTGTCCATGGCGCTGTGGATGCTACTTGCCGTCGCGCCGTTGCAGGCGCTGGTGGGCGATGCGCACGGCCTGAACACGCTCGAGCACCAGCCGGCCAAGCTGGCAGCCATCGAAGGTCATTGGGAAAACCATCCGGGCGAAGGCGTCCCGCTGATCCTGTTCGGCTGGCCCGACATGGCCGCCGAGACCACCCGCTGGAAGATCCAGATCCCGCGCGCCGGCAGCTTGTTGCTGACGCACAGCTGGGACGGCGAGATCCCGGCGCTGAAGGACTTCGCGCCCGAAGACAGACCGAACTCGACCATCGTTTTCTGGACCTTCCGGGTGATGGTATTGCGCCCCATGCCCAGAAGGTTCGCCGCGTCGATGCGCCGCCCGCCGGTGTGCGCGAGCGCCTTGGAGATGAGCGCGCGCTCGAACTGCCGCGCCAGAGCCTGGCCCA
>CAYMHN010000479.1:0-3343 GCA_964390235.1 uncultured Candidatus Competibacteraceae bacterium | reverse complement strand
ATTTCTTCACCGTCAATTGCGCCGAACGGCGCAGCATTCGCTTGTTGACGAACTACATCGTTCTGTTTCGCCAGAGCATCCGCAAGGTCAAGGAGCGCCATCCCTTCGCCATCGATGCGATGGTCGTTCTGCCCGAGCATCTGCATTGCATCCGGACCTTGCCGCCCGGGGATGCGGACTACCCGACCCGCTGGGCCTTGATCAAGGCGGGATTCTCCCGGTTGATCCCGCCGGGGGAAAAACGCTCCGAGAGCCGGAGACGCAGGGGTGAGCGTGGCCTCTACCCGGAGGGATGGGCATGCTCGCAGGATGAGACGATGGAAGTTGGCGAGTGACGCGATCGATGCGGTTCGTGCCTCACCGCATCCTACCCGTGTTGGCAAGCCCGATCCGCGGTCAGTGCCGGGATCGGGGCGCTATCGGCGGCCACATGCGCCGGAACACGCCGTCGCGCCGGATCACGCCGTGATAGAGCGCTCCACTCACATGCAGCAAGATCAGGACGATGAGCACATAGCGGCCGTAGAAGTGCAGCGTCTTGGCGATGGTTTCCACGCTCTCCATCGTCGGGAACAGCGGCGGAACGCCCAGCAAGTCAAGCATTTCGATGGGAAAACCGCCCGTCGTGACGCGGATATAGCCGGTGACCGTCATGAAAA
This sequence comes from uncultured Candidatus Competibacteraceae bacterium, assembly GCA_964390235.1. GTDB lineage: Bacteria > Pseudomonadota > Gammaproteobacteria > Competibacterales > Competibacteraceae > CAYMHN01. The sequence goes on along the minus strand of CAYMHN010000479.1, from coordinate 2,684 downwards.
GAACCATCCCGTAAAGGGCGATATGCGTCAGCCTCGCGACCCGCTGCTGCAGGGGTGGGACGCTGTGGGGCAGCGGCGGCGGCGGGTTCAGCAAGCGCCAGCCGATCCGCAGCGCGATCAACAGGAAAAGGATCACGCCCACGTTTTTGTGATAGATGAACAGAATGTCCTGCGTCGGGCGGTCAAGCCCTTCCTGAACCATGATCGTCGCGACCGGGATCGTCGAGAGAACCAGCAGGACAGTGATCCAGTGCAGGATGCGCGCCGTGGTGCCGTATCCGGTCATGGCTTTCCCCTCCCTCGATTACCGGCCCACAGGGTAGCACGAAACGGGGTTCGGAAAAGAAGGGTTTTCGTCGCGCATTTCATTCAACTTCCGACTAGAATCCCGCCATGGCTCGCCCGCTGCGCATCGAGTTCGAAGGTGCTCTGTACCACGTGATGGCACGAGGCAACGCGCGCGTGGCGCAGCGCTTCGACCGGCGGCTGTGGGCCTGGTGCCTGATGGGCAACCACTACCGGCGGCTACACGCTGAGACGTGATTGATGCGGTTCGTGCCTCACCACATCCTACGCATGCTAGGTGTGCTCCCAACCCCAACTCTTGACCCCCGGCCCCGAATCGCAAACAATCTTCAACTATAATAATCCTGCCCCACGCCCTCGCATCCGCCCGTGGCGCCTTTGGGTTTCTGACGAGGAGACAACAAGATGCACCATCGCACCAGCTTTCCGCTCGGCGGGCTGAGCGCCGCTCTGGCCCTGGCCTTCACGCTGTCCGCGCCGGTTTTGGCGCAGGAGCCGATCAAGGTCGGCGTCTCGGTTACCCAGTCCCCGCCCGGTTCGGTGGTCCAGGGTACCCAGGTCACCCATGGTCTGGAAATCGCCCTGGAGATGCTGAATAGCGCCGGCGGTGTCGATGGCCGGCCGATCCAGCTGGTCTGGGAGGACGATCAGGGCATGCCCGAGCGTGGCCGCTCCGGGGTCGAGCGCATGATCACCCGCGACGGGGTGGTGGCGATCACCGGCACCCACGCCAGTGGCGTGGCCCTGGCCCAGGTCGAGGTGATCCACCAGCACGGCGTCCCGTACATCAATACCAATGCCTGGTCGGACGACATCCGCATCAAGGGCTATCCGGAAATCTTCAACCCCAGCAATTACAACTCCCGGGTCGCCCGCGGCATGGCCGAAGTGATCCGCGACATGGGTGTCAAACGCGTCATCGCCTACGCCGAGAACACCGACTACGGCATCGGCCAGGCCGAGCTGCTGGCCGGTTTTGTCGCCGAACTGGCGCCCGAGGCCAGCTTCCGTTACGAAGTGCTGAGCCGCGAGGCCAAGGACTTCATGCCGGCGGTGCTGGCGCTGCGGGCCGACCCGCCGGACATGATCGCCACCATGCTGCTGCCGCCGGCGGCCTACATCTTCATGAACCAGCTCTACGAACAGGGCGTGGCGCCGAGCGCCACCACCGCGCTGTACGACGGGGCCGGCATCGCCGACTATCCGGATTTCTGGGACAACGTCCGGGAGGCCGGCCGCTACCTGATCGCCTTCGGGCTCTACCACCCGGCGATGGACCTGCCGCCGCTGGGCGAACAGGTCCGCGCCGCCTACGAGGAGCGCCACGGCGGCGAGGCCAACCGGCTGATCTTCCAGGCGGCCGATTCGCTGTTCCTGATCGCCGAGGCGATCAAGACCGCCGGCAGCACCGAACCCGAGGCCATGATGGCCGCGCTGCGCGACATGGAATACACCGGCACCCGCGGCACCATCGTGTTCTCGCAGGAGCCGGGCTTCAGCTTCCAGCAGTGGGTGGACATCCCCTTCGTGACCTACCAGCTGACCGAGCTCAACCAGGCCATCAGCGATGCGCCGCTGATCCAGGCCCCGGGCATGGAGCTGGATGTCTCGCGCTTGATGAAGCCCGAATAGGAGAATGCATCCCTCTTGGCAAGATGCGGCTGGCAAATTCGAGAATACCAGTCCCCCCCTTTGAAAAAGGGGGGTTAGGGGGGATTTCCCGACCATGCCGACCCTGCTGTTCGATCTCACTATCAACGGCCTGATCATGGGCGTGTTCTACGCCCTGATGGCGGTCGGCCTGGCGCTGATCTTCGGCATCCTCAAGGTGGTCAACTTCGCCCACGGTGAGTTCTACATGGTGGGCGCCTATACCTATGTGCTGCTCTCCCTGCTGCTGGGCCTGCCGGTGTATCTCGCCCTGCCCTCGGCGCTGATCGCCGGCGCCCTGCTGGGCTGGGCCACCGAGCGTACCCTGATGCGCCCGCTCTACGGCAGCTATCAGGCCTGGGGAACGATGCGCGACGAGTACGCCATCATCGTCACCTTCGGCCTGTCGCTGCTGCTGATCAACCTGGTCGACAAGCTCATCGGCCCCTACCCCGTACTGGGGCCGCCGGTGGTCGATGTGCAGCGCATCCGGCTGGGGCCGATCCTGATCAGCGGCCACCGGCTGTTCGCTCTGGGTTTCGCGATCGCGGTGCTGATCGCCGCCATCCTGTTCATCCGCTATTCCCACTGGGGCAAGCAGGTCCAGGCGGTGGCCCAGAACCGGCTCGGCGCTTCCCTGGCCGGCATCGACACGGCCCGCGCCAGCAGCATCGTGTTCGCCCTGGCCGGCGCCCTGGCGGCGCTGGCCGGCGCACTGCTGGCGCCGA
>CAYMHN010000478.1:0-3352 GCA_964390235.1 uncultured Candidatus Competibacteraceae bacterium | reverse complement strand
CCACAGATAGGCGATCAGGCTGGCCTCCACCGCCGGCGCGAGACTCAGCGCGGTGAAATAAAAGGCGTGATAGCCGAACAGTCCACCCACCCCCAGCAGCCACACCGGCCAGGGCTGGCGCAACTGCCGCCAGGCTGTGCGACCGCGCCGGCTCAACAGCAGGGCGCTGAAACCGAAGGCCACGGCGAAGCTCAGCGTCAGGGTCTGGAACGGCGGGATACCGGCCGTCCAGGTGGTGAACAGGGCCAGCAGCGCCCATAGCAATACCGCGATGCCGCCGATCAGGGTGGCGCGCAGCGGTCGATTCGCGGAATTCCCGATTTTGGCGGACATGCGAAAAATTATACCGAAATTGCTCAGGAAGGCTTGCTTTCTCGCCGCGAATCCGTAACATGCCGCGCGGTCCGTACCCCTTTCACGCAGAGTATCCAGACAGTGATCGATTACACCCGGCCGGTGCGGGTTTTCAAGAATCCGCAGCGCGGCTGTTACAGCATCATGCAGAACGGTCGGATCAAGGCCTCGGCCAAGCAGATCCGGCTGCGCGATGCCGAATTCACGGTGCGTGAATCCGGCCGCCAGCGCATGCTGCGCGAAAACCGCCGCAATGTGCACGCCTGGGTGGTCGGCGAGCTGGTCGATTTCCTGCACCCCGAAGCAGTCAACAGTCTGGAACAGCTGAGCGGGCGCAGCGCCACCTACAACCCGCGCCGTTACACCAGCTTCGTCGACCGCGACACCGAAACCCCGCTGAGCCGCGCCGCCCTGGTGCAGTTCGACGAAAGCGGCCTAACGTATAGCAACTGACGGCCGTCATCCGGCATCATGTCCCCCAAACCCGGGGGGATTCCATGTCCGGTTTCACGATACTCGATTATCTGGCCCTGAGCTGGTATCTGCTGTGCTGGTTCGGCTATAGCCACCTCGCCGATCATCCGCGCTGGTACGAGCAAAGCGTCCGGGCCGCCATGAACGCGCTGCGCCGGCGCTGGATGCTGACCATGCTGCGGCGCGACCCGCGCATGCTGGACGCCCTGATCCAGGCCAGTCTGCTCACCGGCTCGACCTTCTTCGCCTCGACCTCCATCCTGCTGGTCGGCGGCATGCTGGCCATCCTGGGCGCCACCGAGCAGGCCATCGCGATCCTGGGCGAACTGCCGTTCACCCCGGTCATGACCCGCGCGGTATGGGAGATCAAGGTGCTGCTACTGGTGGTGATCTTCGTCTACGCCTTCTTCAAGTTCGCCTGGTGTTACCGGCTGTTCACCTACTGCTCGGTGCTGCTGGGCGCCGCCCCCTTGCCCGAGCAGCTCGACGACAAGGCCGAGGCCCACGCCGAGCACATGGCCGAGCTGCACGGCCTGGCCGCCGAACATTTCAACAGTGGCATCCGGGCCTATTTCTTCGCCCTGGCCGCGCTGTGCTGGTTCCTGCACCCCCTGATCTTCATCCTGGCCACCGCCTGGGTCACCTGGGTGGTTTACCGACGCGAGTTCCGCTCCCGCTCGAACCAGATTCTGCAGAAAGCCTCGGCGGGAGAGCAACAAGATGGACCACCGGGGGTCTGAACAAGGAATCCGTCCCCGGGAGAAACAACTATTCACGCGAGAAGCAAGCAACCGATGCGAGTATCCGTCGAACATGTCGCATGGTTAATCGCTGCGGCGCTGTTTCCGGGCATAGTCACCGCCAACGCCGACATTACCATTGCCTCCTGGGGTGGGGTGTACACGGAAAGCCAGCAGCTGGCCTATGGCGAAAGCTGGGAACGGAAGACCGGGAAGAAAATTCGCTGGACCAGCTACAATGGCGGTCTCGGCGAGGTGCGCGCGCAGGTCGAAGCCGGCCATGTGCAGTGGGACATCGTGGACGTGTTTGCCTACGAAGCGCGGATCGGCTGTGACGAGGGGCTGTTCGAGCGAATTCCGCGTGACGGATTCGTCCCGGCACCGGACGGCACGCCGATGGACGAGGAACTCTTCGTGCCCTTACCGAACGAATGCGTGGTTCCCAACATCATCTGGTCCTGGGTGGTGTTCTACGACGAGAACCGGCTGTTCGGCGATCGGCCGCGAACGCTGGAAGATTTCTTCGATCTGCAACGCTTTCCGGGTCGGCGCGGCATCAGTGCGTTTCCCCAGGCGAACCTCGAGATGGCGTTGGTCGCCGACGGGGTCGATCCGCAACGGGTCTACGAGGTGATGGACACCCCGGAGGGCATCGATCGGGCTTTCGCCAAGCTGGATACGATCAAGGACGCGGTCGTATTCTGGTCCTCGGGTGTCGAACCGCTGGAACTGGTCAGGAGTGGGCAGGTAGCCATGTCGACAGCCTACAACGGCCGGGTCGGTGCCGCCGTCCTCGACGACGGTGAGTCCTTCGTGACTCTGGTGCATGGTCAGGTACTCGATGAGGAATGGTTCGTCATGGTCAAGGGCAGCGGGAACTACGAGGACGCCCTCGACTTCCTGATCCATGCCTCGGCGCCCGAGCAGCAGGCCGGCCAGGCACGCTGGATCACCTATGGACCCATGCGCCGATCCGCGCTGGCGATCATCGCGGACAACGAACCGTGGCATCGCAGCGGCGCCGATGTGATGCCGCACATGCCCAATCGGGAGGAACTACTGGCATCGACCATCCTTGCCGATTCGGACTGGTGGGCGGCCAACGGCGACGAAATCGCGCAGCGATTCGCCGCCTGGATGGGCCGCTAGTGAGGTGGATAGGACGTGGATCGGCAAGGGCCTGGAGGCATCAGGGTGTCGGCACGATGTCGCACACCAGGACCCGCACGGCCTGCTGCCCGTTGTTGAAGAACCAGTGGTCCGTCCCCGCACCCTCCACGATTGCTTTAGCGTTGCCGGCCGGGTAGTTGCGCGCACCGCCGTCAATGCCGGGATGCCCGCGGCGCACTTCGGTCCACGAACCTTCGACGGTCCAGGCCAGTCCGGGGCGGTTCGCATGGCTGTGTGGTGCGATGGCGCCACCGGGCGCGAGGATGATCTCGCGCAACTGGAGCACGTGACCGCCGAGGCCGATCTGCCGCCCGAGCGATTCTTCCGACACCACGCCGAGGCTGGTGACGCTGACGCCGCGGTGCTCCGTGGGCGGTTCCAGCCGTGACTCCCCGGCGCTGGCCGAGGTGCCGCCGATCAGCAGTCCGAGGCCGAGAGCGCTTGCAGACCCCAGCAATGCCATGAATCGTGCCTGTCTGCTCTGATGAGTATGCATGAGATGTACTCCGGTTCAGTAAGTGTCGTCGATCGATTACCGACGAACCTCAGACTAGCCGCCACCGCTGAATCGACTCTTTGTGCGCTCTGAAAAATGCCTGAAAGTGACTGGATCG
>CAYMHN010000477.1:0-3371 GCA_964390235.1 uncultured Candidatus Competibacteraceae bacterium | reverse complement strand
CTCCGGATCGACCAGCACGCCGATGGCGGCGTTGTCGGCCCGGTTGCGCACCAGGGCGGCGAGCAGGCCGGTGGTGTCCGAGGTGCCGCCGGCCCCGCAATTGTCCTGCACATCGGCCAGTACCATGGGTTTGTGGCTGTTGGACTGCATGGCCTTGATCACGGCGCTGTCGGGATCATGCATCGGTACCTGGAACTCGCCTTCACGGTCCAGAATGTACTCTATCAAGGTGTCGGCCGCCGCATCGGCCGTCGCCTGATCATCGGCGTAAGCGAGCACCACCGGGCCGCAATCGTGGATGTCGGCGGCCGGGAATCCTGGCGTGAAGGACAATAGCCGCAGGCCGGGAATGCTGCGTTCCAGCGCTTCCAGCCGCTCATAGACGCCGCGCATCGGCTCCACCATGGTGCACATGCCGGTCAGCGGCATCAAGAATGGCAAGGCACGGCGCGCCTTGGCCGGTTTGCCCGAGCCCAGTAGTTCGGCAAGATAACGTGCCGCTCGCCGGCCGGTGTCGGCCATGTCCAGATGGGGGTAGGTGCGGAAGGCGACCAGGCCGTCGCTATGGCGCAGCATGGCCTCGGTGGTATTGGCGTGCAGGTCCAGGCTGACCACGATGGGTAGGTCGGGACCGACCTGCTCCCGGATCCGGGCCAGCAACTCGCCCTCGCCATCCTCCAGGTGCTCGGTGACCATGGCGCCGTGCAGGTCCAGATAGATCGCGTCGAACGGGGCTTGTTCCCGCAGTCCCGCCAGGATTAGCGCACTCATGTTCTCGAAGGCTTCGACGGTCACATGGCCCGAGGGTACCGATTCGCTCCAGGCGATGGGCAGCAGCTCGAAGCCCAAGCTCGATGCTTCCTGTATGAAGCCCCCGGTGCCGATATTGATCGGCGGGAACACCTCCAGCATGTCGGTGCCACAGGTCAGGCCGGGGAAACTCTCGGCGCGGACGAAGTCGTCCCAGCCCGCCTTGATCGGGGCGAAGGTATTGGTTTCGTGCATGAAGCCGGCGATGGCGATACGGGGCATGTAGGGCGGTCTCGGGTTAATGGTTAATGGTTAATGGTTAATGGTTATTGGTGAGGGTGGCGGCTGGGCCGTCATCGGTTCGGGCTCAGCCAGTGGGCGAGAAACCGTTCCAGCCAGTCGCCCAGGGCATCGTCGTGGTCATCGTGGCCGCGCAGCTGCTCGGTGGCGGTTTGCGCGCCGGGTTGTTGCAGATGCTCGGCGCCGTCGACCAGCCAGTGCTGCATCATGGGCCGGGTGACTTCGGGATGGAACTGGATGCCGTAGACCCGGCCGTCGTAGCGGTAGGCCTGATTCGGGAAGCGCTGGCTGCTGGCCAGCAGTTCGGCCCCGGGCGGCAGTGCGAAGCCTTCCTTGTGCCAGTGATAGACATGCAGCTGCTCGGGAAACAGTTGCCGTCCCGAAGGGGTGGCCTGGATCGGAAAGTAGCCGATCTCGGTCAGGGATTCCGGGTGTGGCGCGACCTCCGCCCCCAGGGCGCGGGCCATTAACTGCGCGCCCAGGCACACCCCCAGATAGGGCAGGCCGGCGTCCAGAATCCGCGGCAGCCAGTCCAGTTCGGCGCGAATCCCGTCCAGATGGGTGTCGTTGGCGCTCATCGGACCGCCAAAGACCAGCACTCCGGCATAATCGCTCGGCCGGATGGGCAGTTCGTCACCGTGCAGGGGACAACGTATCTCGACATGATAACCGTGCTGGCGCAGGCACTGGCCGATACGCCCGGTATCGGAATCCTGCTGATGAACCACTGCAAGAATTGTGTTATTCATGCCTTGATCAAATCGAATTTCGATCGCCGCGTCAACCGGGACCGGCGATTCTGGCACCCGAGCAGGAGATGGCATGAAACCGAAAATCGCATGGCTGGGAACGGGACTGATGGGTGTGCCCATGGCCCGCAACCTGCTGAAGCAGGGCTATCCGCTGACCGTCTGGAATCGCACCCGTTCCAGGGCCGAAGCGCTGGTTCCGGACGGGGCGACGGTGGTCGACAGCTCGACCGAGGCGGTGGCGGACGCCGAGGTGGTGATCACCATGCTGGTTGACGGGCCGACCACCACGGCTCTGCTGTTCGAGCAAGGGGTGGCGGAAGCGGTGTCCCGCGGCGCCACGGTGATCGACATGGCCTCGATTCCGCCGGCGACCGCGCGCTTGCATGCCGAGCGTCTGGCCGGCTACGGTATCGGTTATCTGGATGCCCCGGTTTCCGGTGGCACCGGTGGTGCCGAGGCCGCTACCCTGGCGATCATGGTCGGTGGCGACGAGGCGCTGTTCGAGCGGTGTCAGCCGTTGTTCGAGCCGCTGGGTCGGGCCACCCGGGTCGGTCCGGTTGGTACCGGACAGCTGGCCAAGCTGGCCAATCAGGCCATCGTCGGTATCACCATAGGAGCGGTGTCCGAAGCCCTGCTGCTGGCCGCCGCCGGCGGCGCCGATCCGGCGGCGGTCCGCCAGGCGCTGAGCGGTGGTTTCGCCGACAGCCGAATCCTGCAAGTCCATGGCCAGCGCATGCTGGAGCGCGATTTCCGCCCCGGGGCGCCAGTGCGCATCCAGGTCAAGGACATGGAGACCATACTGGCGGCGGGTCGCGAATACGGCGTGCAACTGCCGCTGAGCGAGCGGGCGGCCGAACTGTTCACCGCCCTGCGCGACAGCGGCGGCCAGGATTACGACCACAGCGCCCTGCTGCTGCAACTGGAGCGCGCCAGTACCCTGCACCGGGTGGGGCGCGGGGCGGATCGGGTGCCGGACGGTGATTGACTGGCGCATGGCGAGATCCATCCGGATTCAGGAAAGCGGCCTCCAGCGGTATGGCCTGTTTCCCGAGGGGCGCGCCCCGACGGTAGCCACTCTGTTCGGCCGACAGCGTGCATGCTATTCTTGAATCGATACAAGGAGCATGAGCTGCGGCTGTAGCCGGAATGGCGCCAGGATCAGGCCCATTGTGAGGTAGAAATGTCCGAATCGGATGGCCAAGGTAACGAGGCGCCGGGCGCATCGGCCCTGTCGCGCCGACAAGTCCTGAAAGCAGGCGCCGCGGCCGCGGCTGCCTCGCTCGCGGCACCTTACGTCGGCAACGCTCAGACCGCGGCCGGGATCAGCCTGAAGGTCCAGACGCTCTGGGAAGCGGGCGGTGTCGGCCACCGACTGTTCAAGACCTGGTGCGAGTCGATGGTCGAACGGACCTCCGGTGAGTTGCGTCTGGTACCATTCGCGGCCGGCGAGATCGTCGGCGCAGTCGAGATGTCGGACGCTGTCGCAGGCGGCGTGCTCGACGGCATGCACGGGAATCCGCTCTACTGGGCGGCGATCGGTCGCATGCCGGCTGGCGTCTTTCTCACCTC
>CAYMHN010000476.1:0-3372 GCA_964390235.1 uncultured Candidatus Competibacteraceae bacterium | reverse complement strand
GGCGCGACCTATATCGTGCAGGAAGTCTGCAACGCGCTGTTCGACGCGCTGTTTCACATCCTGCCGCTGTGCACCGAACTGGACAAGGTCGAAGCCACGCCGGCGCGCTTGCACCAGGAACTGGCCTGGGATGAGGACGCCCAGGCCCTGCTCGACGAGCTGCTGGAGGCGCAACCGGTACTGGTCCGCATCTCGGCGGCCAAGCGGCTGCGCGATCGGGCGGAGCGGGACGCGCGCCAGGCGGGCGCGGATCGGGTGACGGTCGAATGCCTGACCCGGACCCAACGGGCGCTCAGGGAAGGGCGGGCGGCATGAGCGGGACCAACCGCACAAAGACTTCGGGGCGGGTTACCCCGCCCCGAAGGTACCGATTATCCAGCCGGCTTGGCCGGCGGGATAAGGCCGTCGTGGTGGCAGCCACGACGCTCATCGCCGCGCCACCGAGGCGCGGTAACGGCTGATCAGCCAATTCGAGAGGTTACACAAATGGCTAATTCAGAGCAACAAGGTACCTCGTTATCCGGCTTGACCGCGGATGAGGCAAAGGAATTCCATCGTATCTTCATGGCGAGCTTCATCGTCTTCCTGGTGGTCGCGGTCATCGCGCACTTCCTGGTCTGGCAGTGGCGTCCGTGGCTGCCGGGGCCGGAGGGTTACGCCTCGGTCATCGACCACGCCAAGATGCTGGCGAACACCTATGTTCCGTTCGCTTTCATGAACATCGGATAGGAGAACACGACATGTGGCGTATGTGGCTACTTTTCGATCCGCGCAGAACGCTGATCGCCTTGTTCACCTTCCTGTTCGCCCTGGCACTGGTGATTCACTTCATCCTGCTCAGTACCGATCGCTTCAACTGGCTCGAAGGTCCGCGCGCGGCGCGTGGCGGTGCAACCGCGATGCAGGTGTCGCCGTTGCCGCCGGAAGTCTCGGTGGCTCAGAGTTCGGTGAATCCGATCATGACGCAATAGCGGTAACGTTCGGCGTGGCGGACAGGGTCGGGATCTCGTGCCCGGTTCGGTCCGCCTCGCCGGATGCCGCGAGGAGGCGGCCCGTTCGGCTCCGCCGGGCGGGTAGCCTCACCACCAGAGGATCCAACGATGTCGATGCTCAGCTTTGAAAGAAAATACCGCGTCCGTGGCGGGACGCTTGTCGTACTCCATCGGCACCCTGGGCATCCACCGGCTGGGGCTGTTCCTGGCGCTGTCGGCCGGTTTCTGGAGCGCCGTGTGCATCGTGATCAGCGGCCCGTTCTGGACCCGCGGCTGGCCGGAGTGGTGGAACTGGTGGCTCAACCTGCCGATCTGGGCCTAGGAGACGACCATGGCTGAATATCAGAATATCTTCACCCAGGTACAGGTCCGCTCTGCACCTGAAACCGGCATTCCGCTCAAGGGCGGCAGCTGGGTGCGCCAGGGCAAGCCCTCCTTCAAGTACTGGTTCGGTTGGTTCGGCAATGCCCAGGTCGGCCCGATCTACCTGGGCTGGCTGGGGGTCGCCTCGCTGGTGTTCGGGATCACCGCCTTTCTGATCATCGGGTTCAACTTCTGGGCCTCGGTCAACTGGGATCCGGTGCAGTTCGTCCGCCAGCTGTTCTGGCTGGGCCTGGAGCCGCCGGGACCCGAGTGGGGGCTGCGCATCCCACCGCTGGCCGAGGGTGGCTGGTGGTTGATGGCGGGTTTCTTTCTGACCAGTTCGATCCTGCTCTGGTGGGTGCGGGTCTATCGGCGGGCGCGCGCCCTGGGCATGGGTACCCATGTCGCCTGGGCCTTCGCCGCCGCGATCTGGCTGTACCTGGTGCTGGGTTTCATCCGCCCGCTGCTGATGGGCAGCTGGAGTGAAGCCGTGCCGTTCGGCATCTTTCCGCACCTGGACTGGACCACGGCCTTCTCGATCCGCTACGGCAATCTGTTCTATAACCCGTTCCACATGCTGTCCATCGTGTTCCTGTTCGGTTCGACCCTGCTGTTCGCCATGCACGGGGCGACGATTCTGGCCGTGAGCCGTTACGGCGGCGAGCGCGAAATCGAGCAGATCACCGACCGCGGCACGGCCTCCGAGCGGGCCGCGCTGTTCTGGCGCTGGACCATGGGCTTCAACGCCACCATGGAGTCCATCCACCGCTGGGCCTGGTGGTTCGCGGTGCTGTGCCCGCTGGTCGGCGGCATCGGCATCCTGCTGACCGGAACCGTGGTCGACAACTGGTATCTATGGGCGGTCAAGCACGGCGTGGCACCGTCCTATCCGGCCATCGGCGGCGTGGACCCGAGCCTGGAGATGTCACAATGAACGTCCCGATCCGTAGACTCCTCACCCTGGCCACCCTCGGCACCGTAGCCCTGCTGGTCGGCTGTGAGCGGCCACCGATCGAGGCCGAGCAGGTCGGCTATCGCGGTACCGGCATGCAGATCGTTGCCAACCCCAGGGCCACGGCGGCCCTGGAACGGGACAATCAGGGGCCGACGGCGCTGCCCCCGGTGTCCGGCGGACCGCCCGCCTCGGCGGTGTATCAGAACGTCCAGGTGCTGGGCGACCTCAGCGTGGCCGAATTCAACCGTCTGATGACGGCGATCACCGAATGGGTATCGCCCGAACAGGGTTGCAACTACTGCCACGAAGGCGCCAATCTGGCCGAGGATAATCTATACACCAAGGTGGTGGCCCGGCGGATGCTGGAGATGACCCGGAATATCAACGAGCAGTGGCACGAGCACGTCGGGGATACCGGGGTGACCTGCTATACCTGCCACCGCGGCAAGAATGTGCCGGAGTACGTCTGGTTTGCCGATCCCATGCCGCAGCAGGCCGGTGGCATGGCGGCCCGCCGTCAGGGGCAGAACATGGCGGCGGCGGCGGTGGGTTCGACTTCCCTGCCTTACGATCCGTTTACCGAGCTGCTGGGGCAGGATGGCGAGATCCGGGTATTGCCGCCGACGGCCTTGCCCTATACGGATCGCGCGGGAGCCAGCATCCAGAAGACCGAGCAGACCTATGCCTTGATGATGCACTTCTCCAACTCGCTGAACGTCAACTGCACCTTCTGCCACAACACCCGCAACTTCCATGTCTGGGAGCAGAGCCCGCCGCAGCGGGTCACGGCCTGGCACGGCATACGGATGTCCCGCGAGCTGAACGCGGAGTATCTGGAACCGCTGACCCCGGTTTACCCGCCCCACCGGCTCGGGCCCCGCGGCGACGCGGCCAAGCTGAACTGTTCCACCTGTCACCAGGGGGTCAACAAGCCGCTGCTGGGGGTCAGCATGTTGCAGGATTACCCGGAACTGGCGGCGGCCAGCCAGCCGGCAGTCGAGGAAGCGCCCGCGCTTTATGAGCCGGAAACCGAGGAAACCACCAGCAACTAGTTGATCCGTT
>CAYMHN010000475.1:0-3377 GCA_964390235.1 uncultured Candidatus Competibacteraceae bacterium | reverse complement strand
GTTGCGGCGGCGCTGGCGCCGCATGCCGATCTGGTGGCGGAATCGGTGCAGGTCATCCGGGTGGCGGCGTAGCCCGGCATGCAGCTCTACAAACCCGACCCCGGCTTCACCGGTTCCGAGCACGCCCGGGCTAATTTCCATCTGGCCCTGAAGCTGGCCCTGGGTTTCGTCGCGGTGCTGTGGGCCGTGCATCTGCTGAGCTGGGGTGCGGGTCTGGACCTGCAACGCTTCGGTATCGCGCCGCGCCGGCTGGATGGCTTGCCGGGCATCCTGTTCGCCCCGCTGCTGCACGGTAATTTTTCCCATCTGATCTCCAACTCGGTGCCCATGGTCGTGCTGGGCGCGGGTTTGCTGTATCTGTATCCCAATTCCGCGCCCAAGGTGCTGGCGGCGGTCTATCTGGGCACCGGTATCGTGGTCTGGCTGGTGGCCCGACCGGCGGTGCACATCGGCGCCAGCGGTCTGGTCTACGGTCTGGTCAGCTATATCTTCTGGGCCGGTCTGCTGCGTTGGGACATGCGCGCCATCGCCGCCTCCATGCTGGTCTATTTTCTCTACGGGACGCTGGCCTGGGGCGTGTTGCCGATCTGGGTGGGAGTGTCCTGGGAGACCCATCTGGCGGCGGCAGTGATCGGTCTGTGGGCGGCGATCTGGTTTCGCGAGCTGGATATCCCGCCCCGCAAGCGCTATTCCTGGGAAGACGAGGAACCGGAGGACCGTCCGTGATCCTCCGGAGGAGGGTTCAGGCCGGAGTCTCGGCCTTGCGCCTGACCAGCCGGCCGCGGTTGTAGTCGTCGATGGCCTGCATGATCTCCTCGCGACTGTTCATCACGAAGGGACCGTAATGCACGATCGGTTCGCCCAGCGGCCGGCCGGCGACCAGGATGAAGCGGGCCGGACCCGCGTCGGCCTCCAGCGCGACCTCGTCACCCGGGCCGAGGATCAGCAGGTGATGCACCGGTGCCGGCCGGTCGCCGATCCGGGCATTGCCCTCGAACATGTAGACGAAGGCATTGGCGGCCGGATCGAGCACATGATTGAATCGCCCGCCGGGTTCCAGGGCCACGTCCAGGTAGACCAGGCCGGTATGCGGGTCGTCCACCGGTCCGAGGACGCCGTCATGCTTGCCGGCGATCACCTTGACCCGGACGCCATCCCCGTCCACCACCGGAATCCGCTCGGCCGGGATGTCGCGGTAGGCCGGATCGCTCAGCTTCTCGCTGGCCGGCAGGTTCAGCCACAGCTGGAAGCCGCGCATCAGGCCCTGTTCCTGCTGCGGCATCTCCGAGTGGATGATGCCGCTGGCGGCCTTCATCCACTGCACCCCGCCGGAACGCAGCTCGCCCCGGTTGCCCATGCTGTCGTGATGCCGCATGTGACCGTCCAGCATGTAGGTCAGGGTGATGAAACCCCGGTGCGGATGGTCGGGAAACCCGCCGATGTAGTCGTCCGGATTGTCGCTGCCGAACTGGTCCAGCATCAGGAACGGGTCGTAGTGGCGCAGCGCCGGGGTGCCGATGGAGCGGTGGATGGTAACCCCGGCGCCGTCGCTGACCCGGCTGGCGGAAATCATCTGACGCAATTCACGATGGCTCATGGCGCACTCCCGTGGTTTATTGGATGGAGACCATGATAGAGCGTTTTTCAATCAAAAAAAGTGGTATTTTTTGTTTAAAATCATCGATTTTTTCGATCACCAACGGTTGCGCAGTTCGCGCAGCCTGAGGAACACCGTCCTGGGGTCGGGCTGGTCCGGCAAATCGGGAAACGCCTCGCGCAAGCGGGCGATCACGCTCGGGCTGTGCAGCCGGAAGAAGGTGTTGATCTCCTTCTCCCGCGCCAGGGTGGTGACCAGCGCCCGGTTCGGGTCCTGGTCCCGCACCTGTTCCAGCAGTTCCTCGGCCCGGGCGTTGTCCGGCTCGCGGTCCAGGGTGAAGTTGAGGTTGTTGGCGATGTAGTCGTGGCCCGGATAGACCAGGGTGTCGTCGGGCAGCCGCGCCAGCTGCTCGGCGAAGGTCCGGTAGAGTTCTTCCGGATGGCCGCCGTTGTGGCAGTTGCCGGCCCCGGCGTTGAACAGGGTGTCGCCGCAGAACAGCGCCGGCTGCTCGGTATGCGACAGCAGGCAGACATGGCTCATGGTGTGACCCGGCGTGTCCAGCGATTCCAGTTCCACCGTCTTGCCGACCTTGATCACATCACCGGCGGACAAGCCCCGGTCGATGCCGGGAATGCGCGCCTTGGCATGGGCCAGCAGTTTGGCCCCGGTGGCCTCGATCACCGGGCCGTTCCCGCCGGTGTGATCGCCGTGCTCGTGGGTATTGAGTACCTGAGTAATGGTCCAGCCCATGTCTCTGGCCCGCGCCAGGCACTTGCGATGATCCAGAGGATCGACGGCCAGCGCCTCGCTGGTCTCGGGGCAGGCGATCAGGTAATTGAAATTGCGGTAGGCGTTGCCGGTCCAGATCTGTTCGACGAGCATTTCGGCCTCCTGTGTCGGGTTGTGTAGTTTCCAGTTTAGCACCGCCTGTGTAACATCGAGGCGGAACGAAACGGGAGGCAGTCGAGCATGATGGACAAGCGCACTCTGAGCGAACGCGACATCTGCACCAAGTTCATCACCCCCGCCCTGCGCCGGGCCGGGTGGGACGAGATGACGCAGATCCGCGAGGAAGTGGGCTTCACCAGGGGCCGCATCATCGTGCGCGGCAAACTGGTGACGCGTGGCAGGGCCAAGCGCGCCGACTACATCCTCTATTACAAGCCGAACATCCCCATCGCGCTGATCGAGGCCAAGGACAATAACCACGGCGTCGGCGACGGCATGCAGCAGGCGCTCGACTATGCCTCGACGCTCGACATCCCCTTCGTGTTTTCGTCCAATGGCGACGGCTTCGTGTTTCACGACCGCAGCGGCGCCAGCAATCCACGCGAAACGAACCTCGCTCTCGACGGCTTCCCGTCGCCCGATCAACTGTGGGCACGCTACCGCGCCTGGAAAGGGCTGACCCCGGACGCGGAAGACATCATCCTCCAGGATTATTACGACGACGGCCGACGAACTCTACGGCGGGGCGCCATGGTGGCGTGCCGCGCTGGCCGAGCGGGGGCTGATCCATGTCGTCGAAGTGCCCTCCCGGATACAGGGCTGGATCGGACACCGCGGCGGCGGACCGCTTCATCCTCACCGCCGTGAACTACCATTTCCTGCTCACCCGGGTGCGGGAAGCGGGGGAAAAAAGATCTTACCTTGAGCCAAGTGGCCGACGCCCTGCAGGTGATCCTCGAGCGGCGCCGCGAAGGGCTGATGAGCGGGACGCAACTCCTGGCCCTGGCCGAGCGCCTGGCCGACGCTATCAAACGCACGCAGCGGCGCAATC
>CAYMHN010000474.1:0-3382 GCA_964390235.1 uncultured Candidatus Competibacteraceae bacterium | reverse complement strand
CGCATTCATGACCGGATCAAGCCCGAGCGTCAGGAGCAGATCCGGGCCAGGGCCGTGGTGCCCTCGGACTATGTCCGAGCGGCCAAGGTGCTCGGCCTGTATCCGCTGACCGCGCCGCTGGTCGGGGTCGGGGTCGCGGCCTATCAGGACGAGCAGCGCGCGCGTTTCGCCATGCCGCTGGAGGCGTTGCCGGTGCGGGGTGAGCTGCGCCGTTATCGACCGCCGGAAATCCCCCCACTCGCTACGCGAGTTTCCCCCCTTTATCAAAGGGGGGATAGGGGGGATTTCGACGCCCTCGGCATCCCCGACCCCACGCCCGAGCAACTCGAAACCCTGTACGCCGTCCACGCCCCGGTCTGGGAAATCGACGTGGCCGGCGATTATGACCTCCCCGGCCGGCCGGTATGGCGGGCCGACGGTGCTCCGGGCGTCGATGCTGGCGAGCCGCTGGTTTATCGCTATGCCAGCTTCACCCGCTGGCGGGGCCAGGCTCTGCTGCAATTGAACTACCTGATCTGGTTCGATGAGCGTCCCCTGGACGGCTCCTTCGACATCCTCGGCGGATCGCTGGCCGGACTGATCTGGCGGGTGACGCTGGATGCCGATGGCCAACCGCTGGTCTACGACAGCATCCATCCTTGCGGCTGCTATCACCTGCTGTTTCCGACAGCGGCGCTGGCCTTGCGCCAGGCGTCGCTGGAACTGCCCGAACCGCCGCTGGTACTGCAACCCGCCCCCACTCTCGCGGCCGGCGAGCGGATCGTGCTGCGTATCGCCAGCGGCACGCACTACATCGAGCGCGTCCATGCCGATACCCCCTCGGGCGAGCCCCATGCCTGGCGCGACTATGCCGAGCTGTACCGTACCCCGCTGGCCGGCGGTGGCAGCCGTTCCCTGTTCCGACCCGATGGCATCGTACCGGGTAGCGAGCGCGCCGAGCGCAGCCTGCTGTGGCCCATGGGCGTGCTGGAGCCGGGCGCGATGCGCGAGCGCGGGCGCCACGCCATCGCCTTCCTCGGCGAGCGGCATTTCGACGACGCCGATTTACTGGAGCGGTTTTTCCGGGCTGCGGAGTGATGATCGCGCAGCGCGGTAGCCTGTTGTCTGTGGGCAATCCGGTACAAGCCGTCGGTTCGCGCCGGGACGAGGTGGACGAGGATGCAGGAGGCCCGTCCCGGGCCGATGGATGGGTGCGGCGTGACCAGCGTCATCAGGAGTCCATCATGTATTCTTGCGGGGTCGTCCACCCTTGCGGCCGTTCTCGCGGGCCGCCGCTGCTTTCGCCGCGCTTCGCGCGCGGCCGCCGGCACTGCCGAGCTGCCGAGCCATCCAGTTTTCGGAACCGAATACCCCTTGCAGCAGCGCCGGCAGATACAGGTCGGCGTCCAGTTTCGGCCAGTGCAGGCCCAGCCCGGCCGGACTGATCTCGATGTCGGCCAGCTCTTCCGGCTTGGCATCGGTCAATCCTTCGGCCAGATCGGGCGGGAACGCCAGCTCCAGACCGGTGTCGAGCTGCACGACCACGCGTGACGTGCGCCGGTCGTATCGAGCGGAAACCGCGCGGACGGCCGCTCGGGTTGCAGCCATGCGCTGTTCGGCTCGGGCCAATTCCCGCTCAGTAATGGCCATGGATTTTCCTCCATTCGTCGCATAGGGTCACCAGGGCAGCGGCCAGTGCGGTTTTGATGCGACCCACCTCGGGTCGGTTGAAGTTGTAGCTTTCGCGCAACTCCGGCGGGCCATCCGGACAATGCAGGATGAACACCGCCTCGCCACCCTGTCCGATGACGTGGACATGTGCGGGTCGATGGTCGTTGGGATAGATCACGACCCGCAGGCCGTCGATTCGCAGGACAGTGGGCATGAAAGCAGGCTAGCAGAAATCCAACCGCTTGGGAATTAATGTCGGATGGACGGGGGTGGTTCGTCCCGGGCCGATGACGGGCGAAGATTTATCGCGCATCGACATCCCCACCGTTTCGCTCTTGCCTGAAGCATCCGCTGATCAGCCACGGGCGTAAGGGAATCCGGAGCCGGTTTCCGAAGGAGCGCTGACGCGCAGCGCGGTAGCCTATTGCCTGTGGGCAATCTATCGCCTAGCATGCTGGACCATGCGGGAAGAAGACTACCGATTCGTGTCGCTGGAGCGGCTGCTCACCGATTTCGAAGCCGATGTGAAACGGTTATTGGAGGTGCATCATGGCCAATAAAGCGATTATCGGCCTGGAGACCCTGGCGGACATGGTTGCGCGCGGGCATGAGATCGCTCGCCGCGCCGATGCCGGGCTACCGGTGCCGGAGGCCGATTATCATCTGAATTTCTCCAGCGCCACGCAACTGTTCGCGGAACTGACTCCGGCCCGACTGGCGCTGCTGGAACGCCTCAAGCGCCAAGGACCGCTGAGCATTTATGCGCTGGCCAAGGCTAGCGGGCGCAACTACAGCAACGTGTATCGCGATGTGCATAAGCTTATCGAGCATGAACTGGTTGTCAAGGATGAGGCCGGGCGAGTGTATGTACCCTGGGATGAGGTGGAACTGCGGATGACCTTGGCATCGGTGGCGTGATGGCGCGAACCTTATTCATGCTGGGGATACTGCTGACCGGTGGTCCCGCCATGGCTCAGTCGCTACTGGTGGGACACTTTTCGGCCGGCGATCTGAGCGGTTGGCAAAGCCGTTCCTTCCAGGGCGAGACCGAGTACCGGATCGCGCCAGACAATGGCCGCACCGCCCTGCGCGCGGTCAGCGAGGCGGCCGCCTCCGGCCTGTATCGCGAAATCGTGGTCGATCTGACCGAAACCCCTTACCTCCACTGGTCTTGGAAAGTCGATAACATCCTCGAAGGCATCGACGAGCTTACCAAGGCCGGCGATGACTTTCCGGCCCGGGTGTACGTGGTGGTCTCGGGCGGCGCGCTGTTCTGGCGCACCCGTACCCTGGTCTATGTGTGGTCCAGCCACCAGCCGGTGGACAGCCTGTGGCACAACCCCTTCACCGGCAACGCCCGGCATATCGCGCTGCGCAGCGGACCGGAGCAGCTGGGTCAGTGGCTGGACGAGCGGCGCGATCTGCGCGCGGACTGGCGGCGCGCCTTCGGCGAGGACATCGTCCGGATCGACGCGGTGGCCCTGATGACCGACACCGACAACAGCGGCCTGGCGGCCAGTGCCTGGTACGGGGATATCCGTTTCGCCGGCGAATAGAGCGCGAGATTGGCCCGGGGCAGGTCTCCCGGGCCGGTCCGGCGCGATTCAGGATCCGAATCGGGTATCGAAGCCGAGGTCGCGCACATAGGCGAGGTCTTCGGCATCGAAATCGCCAGCCCGCAAGGACTTGAAGCGGCCGCGCGATACCGGGGGTCTGACCATGGCCTCCAGTG
>CAYMHN010000473.1:0-3382 GCA_964390235.1 uncultured Candidatus Competibacteraceae bacterium | reverse complement strand
CCGGGCTCAAAGATCCTTGAGCCTGAGCAATGCGATCTTGTTGATCTCGGCCAGGGCTTGGCCGAGTTCCTGTTCCGGGCTGTTATTCACCCGTTGTTCGAAAGCGGCCAGGATTTCGCTGCGGTGCTTGCCCTTGACCGCCATGATGAACGGGAAGCCGAACCGCGCCTGATAGGTCTGGTTCAGCTGCTGAAACCGTTCCAGCTCCTCGGGCGCGCAGGCAGCCAGCCCGGCCCCGGCCTGCTCGTTGGTGGAACTGGCGGTCAGTTCGCCGCGCAGCGCCGCCCGACCGGCCAGATCGGGGTGGGCCTTGACCACGGCCAGCTGCTCTTCCACGGAAGCTGTGGTGAATACCTCCACCAGCAGCGCGTGCAGTTCCTCGACGCTGTCGTGGCGGGTATTGATGCCGCGCGCCCAGGCCTGCTCGGCGATCCAGGGCGAGTGCTCGTATATGCCACCGAAGGTCGTGACGAACCGGTCACGGTCCATGCGGCTGGGAGTACAGGATTTGAAGGATTGAGTCATGATGATGCTCCGTTATTGATATGGGCGAAGGTCTTGGCGAGATCGGTCTCGTCAGCGACTGGTGCAGCAAGGTCCAGACGGGTCTCGATATCGTTCAAGTGGGTCCGCATGGCGGCCAGGGCCGGGCCGGGATCGTCGGTGAGCAACAGATCGCGCAATTCCCGGTGCGCCTGCTCGGCGCAGGGCGCCTGGCCCGGTCGCTGGTACTGGCTGATGATCAGCGAGGTCTGCGAGATCAGTCCGCGCAGGAACTGACTCAGCGGTTCATTGCCGGCCGCCACGGCCAGGGCCAGGTGAAATTCGCCCGATACCCGGATCGCCCCGCCGCGATCTCCGCGGGCATGCTTATCGCGCTCCAGTTCGATGAGAAAATCCAAGCGCCGTACATGGACCGGGCTCAGCCGGCCACAGAGCCGTTGCACCACCGCCAGCTCTACCACTTGCCGCGCATCCAGCACTTGCCGGGCTTCGTCCGGTGTCAGGCTGGTCACCGCTGCTCCCCGGTTGGGACGCATGACCACCACGCCCTCCCCGGCCAGTTGTTGCAAGGCGGAACGGATCACCGTGCGGCTGACCCCGAAGATGCCACCCAGCTTGTCCTCGGCCAGACGGGCACCGGGTTGCAGACGCTGCTCCAGAATGGCGTCGAACAGGTGCCGATACACGGTCACGCTGGAATCCCCGGTTCGCTGTAAGGCGTTGTCTTGACTGCTCATGGCTGCAACTTGTTTACTGTCGCTAAAAGTGTATGCAATTTTTTTTAAAACTGTATACACTATTGCGGGGCTTGTAAATACCCTATGATGAAAATTTCTTACAGAGGAGCTGAACCATGGGCAAACTGACCACGCATGTACTGGACACCGCCACCGGCCATCCCGGCCAGGGCATTACCATCGAGCTGTACCGGATCGCGCCACGGCGCGAGCTGATCAAGACCATCGTCACCAACGACGACGGCCGCAGCGATGAGCCGCTGCTGAGCGGGGACGCGTTCAAGACGGGTGCTTACGAGCTGGTATTCCACGCCGGCGACTACTTCGACCGGCACGGGGTGGTGCTACCCGATCCCAAGTTCCTGGATCAGGTGGTGATCCGCTTCGGCATCAGCAGCGATACTCATTACCACGTGCCGCTGCTGATCTCGCCGTACAGCTTCTCGACTTATCGGGGAAGTTGAGGGCGGCCCGAGAGGCGGTATGGTCGAATCGGCCACCGGATCGCGGCCGATTCATCATGATGCGCCATTCATGCGAGAATCGGCGGTCGGCGCTCCGCCTACTTTCCGAACGCATCGAAGATGACCACAGCGAAACCAGACCACAGCGCCAATCCTCCCCCGCAAATTCGCTGCAAGTGGCGGATGCTGTCGGGCACCGCCTACGGATCGCGCCAACCGGTACTGCTGGGAGCGATCCGCTTGCCCGGGATTGAGTCACTGGACTTGGCCATGCTGGACAGCATACTGGGGGGCTGGTTTGCCGGGCGAACGCCATTGGCCGCTCCCAGCGACTCCCCGCCTGCGCTGGTCCTCGTGCAGCGCGCCTTGCATTGGGCGAGCGTGCTGCAGGAGAGCGTCGGGCTGCCGGTCTTCGACAGCGGGCGGGTGCTGAGCCGGGATGGCCCGGACGCGGATCCGGAAACGATCGATGTGGCGGTGCCCTATTTCCATCCGCAAGCGACGGTCAGTGCCATGAGCTGGAGCTTGAGCACGCTGGCACGATTGCAAACCGCTGGCGTCGAGCTTGCCAAAACGGTGCAACAGGCGGCCAGCGGGCTGGAAACGCTGTGCGGGGATCTGCACAAGATCGCCTTGCCCGGTGAGAATATTATCAAGTTCCTGCGGGCGGCGCGGGATCAAGATGTGCCCTGGCGCTGGCTGGCCGGGGAGTGTTTCGTCCTGGGGCATGGAGCGCGCGCGCGCTGGCTGGACAGTACCCTGACCGATGCGACCCCGTCGATCGGGGTATATCTCGCACGACACAAGCCAAGCACGGCGCGGGTGCTACGCCAGGCGGGACTGCCGGTACCGGATCACGAGCTGGCGGCCACGGCGCAAGCCGCGGTCGAGATCGCGTCCCGACTGGGGTATCCGGTAGTGGTCAAGCCGGCGGACACGGACGGCGGTCTGGGCGTGGCGGCGGGGTTGCGCGATGCGGCTGCGGTGACAGCGGCTTTCCAGATCGCCCGCAAGCAGTCCAGCCAGATTCTGGTGGAGAAACACGTGGAGGGCCAGGACCATCGACTGACGATCTCCCACGGGCGCATGGTCAAGGCGATCATACGCACCCCGGGCGGGGTAACCGGTGATGGCGTGAGCACGGTGACCGAACTGCTGGTCCGTCTGAACGCCGACCCGCGCCGCGGCAGGAGTAATCTCTTCGGTCTGAAAACGCTAGACCTGGACGCCGAGGCCCTGGCCATGCTGAAGGAGGCGGGATTGTCGCCGCAATCGGTGCCGGAGGCGGGTGTATTCGTTCCCTTGCGACGACGGGCCAACGTGACCTCGGGAGGCAGCACCATGCTGGTCACTGATCGCGTCCATCCGGACAATCGCCGCCTGGCCGAACGCGCGGCCGCGGCCTTGCGCCTGGACCTGGCGGGCATCGACCTGCTGATTCCGGACATCAGTCGCTCCTGGCTGGAAACCGGAGCCGCCATCTGCGAGGTCAATGCGAAACCACAACTGGGTTTCGCATTGACCCCTCGATTGCACGGCGAAGTGCTCACCGAAATCATGGGTGGCGATGGCCGGATACCGCTGGTGCTGGTGATGGGCGAGACCCTAGCCGAGCCGGTGGCGCAACGGGTGCAGGCCGCCCTGACGGACCGTGGCTTGCGGGTCGGCCGGGCCTCC
>CAYMHN010000472.1:0-3382 GCA_964390235.1 uncultured Candidatus Competibacteraceae bacterium | reverse complement strand
CAATGACTTACCAGGCAATCGGGCCAAAATACCGGGGTTGGCTGACAAAGATGGGTTAGCTGTTCGGATCTGTCTTCGATGTTGCTTTGATCGCGTCCCGCTGCCTTTGCGGATGCGCTGGCTGCTGCATGTATCTTCTCCTTGAATCGCCCTTCGGAAACACTCCCTGACATCCCCGCAGCAGGTTTTCCGGCCGCAATATGGTGGACTGCATGGGTCAACCCCGAACCGACCAAGAGCGACAAGTGTTCAGACTGAAACAAGGAGGTCAGCCAGGGCTCAATGCGGACGCGCTGATCTTGCAGCAGATGGAACAGCGCAGCATCCAAGCCCTTTTCGTGCAACGCAGCGCGCCAATTGTAGACGCTGTCCAATGTAATCCACCCTATGTGGACCCACTGGCGGCGTTGTCGCAACAGATCAGCCCAGATCGGGCGCAGATAATCAGGCTTGGCGTAGCGGTCCCACAGTTCGCGGCTGCGGACTTCGAGGAGTCGACCACACTCAGCCGCCTTGGCCGGCGGCATCGTCGAAGATCGCGGTATTCATCCGCTCCACCACCCCCCGGATGTGCTGGGGCGAAATGTGGCTGTAGCGCTTCACCATGGCCAAGGTCTTGTGCCCCAACACTTCGGCGATTTCCGACAATGACGCGCCGTTCATGGCGAGATAGGAAGCGCAGCTATGCCGCAGGTCATGGAACCGGAAATTGTCGATTCCGACCGCCTTAACGGCTTTCGGCCAGGACTGGCGGAAGGTGGCGGGCTTGCGGGGTTCGTCGGGTGATTTCGGGTCGATTGGCGACGGGAACACGTAATCGGTATCCAGTCGGCGGACCTTCGAGCGCTGTTTCAGCAGTTCCAGCGCCGGGCCTGCCAGCGGTATCGTTCGCCGTTCACCGTTCTTGGTTTCGTCCAGGGTGATGAACCCACGTTGCAGGTCCACGTCCCGCCAGCGAATCGACAGCGCTTCCATGCGCCGTGCCCCGGTACTGAGTGCCAACACCACCACGGCATACAGATTGCTGTCCATGCGCTTGCAGGCGGCCAGCAGCCGTTCCCGCTCATCGTCCGACAGATACCGAACCCGGCCGCGTGACTCCTTCAGCTTCGAGACCTTCCGGCACGGGTTGTCTTCCAGCCAGCCCCATTCACGGGAAGCAATGGCCAGAGCATGCGACAGGGCGGCAAGGTAGCGGTTAACGGTGGCGGGCGTGCGCTTCTGTTCGGTCTTGGCGCGATAGTGGCGGAAGGTGCCGGAAGCCAGCTTGTCCCGGCATTCGACAATCAGTGCCGGGGTGATGTCCGCCAGGACATACGCGCCGATTTGTTCGTTCCACCATTCCAGATGCCGGCGGTACTCGCTGGCGGTTCCGGAATGTTTGCGCGGCAGCACGTCCCGATAGTAGCGCTCGATGACATCCGCCAGCGTGTGACGTTTCGCTTCGCTGGTCTTGAAGTGCCGGCCTTCCCGGATGGCGCTTTCGGTGCTGGCGGCCCATTGTTTCGCCTTGGTCAGACTGGCGAAGGTGGCAACCTGCATCGGGTGCCCTTTCAGGCGAATCTTGACGGTGTAGGATTTCGTGCCGTCGCTGGATGTGCGAGACTGGATGGAAGCCATGGCCTTACCTCTGCGTCAGGTAGGTTGTGGTCAGGTCCGGGCGGTGTTACCAGCACCGTTCCGGCCCGCTTTCCCGTTCCGCTTTACGCTTCCCGGTTACGCCCTATTATGCCATGGTTTTCTGTGCGAGTGGAACGTGAGTGGAACATAGCCTGATGTCCGCTCATGTTCCACTTCAAGAGATTCGCGTAAGTTATTGAATTGGCGGAGAGGGTGGGATTCGAACCCACGGACCCGCAAAGCGGGTCAACAGATTTCGAGTCTGCCCCGTTCGACCACTCCGGCACCTCTCCGTAGAAGCATTGGCAGGCTTGAGGTTGCGGATCATACCCTAATCCCGTCGGCAGCGAAAGCGTCAGCCCGCCCCCTGCTGGCCGCGATGCGCCCAACCGGTCATGCGCCGCTCCAGCCAGGCGAACAGCTCGTACATCACCATGGCCATGATGCTGATCACGATCAG
The DNA here is from genome assembly GCA_964390235.1 of uncultured Candidatus Competibacteraceae bacterium. Taxonomy (GTDB): domain Bacteria; phylum Pseudomonadota; class Gammaproteobacteria; order Competibacterales; family Competibacteraceae; genus CAYMHN01. The sequence continues at coordinate 1,302 of CAYMHN010000472.1, read as the reverse complement.
ACCGGCGAACACCAGCGGCATGCGCATCGAGGAGCCGGCCGACATCATCAGATAGCCGATGCCCAGATTGGAAGCCACGGTTTCGGACACCACGGTGCCGACAAAGGCCAGGGTGATGGCCACCTTGAGCGAGGCGAAGAAATACGGCAGCGAGCGCGGCAAGCCGACCTTGAGCAACACGTCCAGGCGCTTGGCGCCCAGCACCCGCAGCACGTCTTCCAGCTCCGGTTCCAGGGTGGCCAGGCCGGTGGCGACATTGACCACGATGGGGAAGAAGCAGATCAGAAACGCGGTCAATATGGCCGGCACCGTGCCGATACCGAACCAGACCACCAGCACCGGCACGAAAGCCACCTTGGGGATGCTGTTGAAGCCGACCAGCAACGGGTAGCAGGCACGGTACATGAAGCGCGAGGAACCGACGATCAGGCCCAGCAACAGGCCCACCACCACGCCGATGCCGAAGCCGATCATGGTGGTCCAGAAGGTCTGCCAAGCGTGCATGCGGATCGGTCCGGCGAACTGGATCAGCGACTGGAATACCGCCGTCGGTGCCGGGAAGATGAATTCCGACACCTTGAAACCGCGACACACGGCTTCCCAGACCACCAGCAGAATCACCACCGCCAGCCACGGCGCGGCGCGTTCCAGCAGACCCGGTTTCATGGCGTTTCCTCCGGCTTGCGGATGCGGCCGATGCGGGCACGCAGTTCATGGACCAGATCGCTGAAGGCTTCGCTGTAGGTGATTTCCAGATCGCGCGGGCGCGGCAGATCGATCTCGCGCCGCTCCAGGATGCGGCCCGGACCGGAACTCATCACGTAGACGGTATCGGCCAGAAAGGTCGCTTCGCGCAGATCGTGGGTGACCAGGACCACGGTGAAGCGCCGCTCGGTCCAGATATCGCGCAGCATGCACCAGAGTTCCTCGCGGGTGAAGGCATCCAGCGCACCGAAGGGTTCATCCAGCATCAGCAGCCGCGGCTGGTGCACCAGCGCCCGGCAGATCGAGGCGCGCTGCTGCATGCCGCCGGACAGCTGCCAGGGATACTGGTCCCCGTAGCCCTTGAGGCCGACCGTGGCCAGCAGCGCCCGAGCCTGTTCGGCGAACGCCGCCTTGTCGCGCCGGAACCGCGACCGATAGGGCTGGACGATTTCCAGCGGCAGCAGCACATTGTCCAGCGTGGTCCGCCAGGGCAGCAGCGAGGGCGCCTGGAAAGCCATGCCGGAAATCTTCAGCGGGCCGGTGACCGGCTGGCCGTCGATCATGATGCGGTCTTTGGACGGCATCTTCAGGCCGGTG
>CAYMHN010000471.1:0-3396 GCA_964390235.1 uncultured Candidatus Competibacteraceae bacterium | reverse complement strand
TAGTAGAGCGTCTTCTCCCAGTCGCTGCCCGCCCGGATCCCGGCTTCGGGATCGAAATCAAGGAATAACGAGGTGTGGCCCTGTTGCTCGAGCCAGGCCTTCATATCCAGGGCGGCATCGTTGTCCGCGCTGCTGTGGCTGATGAAGATCGCGGTCATCGTCCGTGCTCGACTTTCCCTCATTGAGGACTTGCGCGGGCGCTGGCGACCCTGAAGCGATCTTTCCGGCTAAAGATGATGAGGTCATGGGCGCGCTGCCCGCCTGACGTGTTGACGATTATAAGCGTGTTCGCGCCGCTAGTCAGCAAGCGGATATGCAACGGGCGCTGCTGATCGGCGCGTTGCTGGTACCCGGGGGGCGGACGGTGGCCTCGATCCTACGGGTGATGGGACGCGGTGGCGAGTGACGGTTCAAGAATTACCTCTGGGTGCTGAGCCGGGCGCGCTGGTCGGCGCTGGCTGCCTGCTGCTGGAGCGGTTGATCGAGCGCTTCGTCCCCGAGGTGCTGGTGGTAGTGGCTTGGATGAAACTATCGAGCAGCGTTGGAGGCGAATGTGGAAAGAGTAGGTACTCCGGGCTAAACCTTAAAGAGGACGCTGGTGAGGCGTCGTGATTCCGCTGCTTTAAGGAGAGGATGATGATAAACGCATTGATTTCATTGCTGTTGCTAGGCTTTTCAGGGGTATCTCATGCGATCGGCTCGGAAAACGGACATGACGCCGTCCCGGTAATGCGACAGGAACAGGTGTCTCATCCAATCAGTCCGGAAAACGGTTGGTGGTGGACTGCCGGCGAACCGGGCCGAGGCTATATCGTCGAAGTCCAGAACCAGCTCGTGTTCGTTGCGACCTTTAGTTTACGATGATCAGGGCTTGCCGATCTGGTTTTCGGGTGGCGGTCCACTGATCAACAACCGGTGGGATGGCGAGTTGTTCAAGTTCGAGGGCGGTCAGTGTCTGTCCTGTCCATTCGCGCCGCCGACCGCCGTCGGTTCGCTGCCGCTCAGCATCGAGTTCACAGCAGCGGACAAGGCGACTGTTTCGCTCGGCGGTTTCACGTTCAATATCCAGCGGTTTCCGTTCGGCTTCGACCATACCGCACTCGATTTTCTCGGCGAGTGGGGCTTATTAATCGGTAGTTTCGCTCACATCGCCGACCGTATCGGTGATCGAGTCACCTTTGTCCGCACCGAAATAGTGACTGATAATCTGACAGCGATCGGCTCGCGCACCGGCGCACCCGATCGACTGGCTGTAGGCTACAAGGTTGTTGATGACATGTTCGCAATCTTGGTCAGCGGCATCACTATTGACGAGCTGATGGTGTTTAATTTCGATGGGTTCAACCGTCTTGTCGGCCGCTATTGGGTCTACGGGAAGGATGGCTTCCCGACCGGCGCGGGGCTGGAGTTCGTCGGGGTTCGGATACACCAAACCGCAGGCCTGCAAAAAGTGCACCCACTCGCGCGTCGCGCCGCTGGCGAGGTCGAGAATATGCCCCGCGTCGCGCCTCAACCAGTCATCACCGCTGAAGATGCCGATTGGGAATGGTCGGCTCAGCAAGCATTCGATCTTCTGGAACGTCTCTTGAAATGACCAGTATTCACGGCAAGCCTCGCCTTTCAGGATAGGGAAGGATCGAACCGCGCAGGCAGCGCGCAGCGCGGGAATCCCCCTTGCGGGGACTCGCACAGCGCCGCTGCCCGTTGGCTGCTTCGCGATGGCAAGCGGGGCAAGCGCCAAGTCAACTACGGGGCGATCACTGCGGGGTGTCCGGTGGCGGGTAACAGTGGTCCGGGGTGATGTCGGCGACCCGACGACGCTACCGGGGCAGGTGTGGATGGTGTGGGAGCGGTCCAGACTGAGACCGGAGGACGGATCCTCAATGAAAAACTCGATCGCTCTGAAGCATCAGGCTGGCCTCAGGGCGTGACGGTGGATCCGTGCGGGTAGCCCAACTCCGCCGCCTCGCGCTGCTGCAGCGTCCACATCTGGGCATACAGGCCGTTGCTCGCCAGCAGTTGCCGATGGTCGCCGCGCTCGACGATGCGGCCGGCCTCCATGACCAGGATCTGATCGGCGTTCATCACCGTCGATAGCCGGTGCGCGATGACCAGCGTGGTCCGGCCGATCTGGATGCGGTCCAGCTCGGCCTGGATGGCGCGCTCGGATTTCGAATCCAGGGCCGAGGTTGCCTCGTCGAAGATCAGGATGGCCGGGTTCTTCAGCACGGCGCGGGCGATGGCCACGCGCTGTTTCTCGCCGCCGGACAGCTTCAGGCCGCGCTCCCCGACCTGGGTCTCGTAGCCGTCGGGCAGGCCGAGGATGAACTCGTGGATCTGCGCGGCTCGCGCGGCGGTCTCGACCTCCTCGCGGCTGGCTTCGGGCCGACCGTAGCGGATGTTGTAGAAGATGGTGTCATTGAACAGCACTGTGTCCTGGGGCACGATGGCGATGGCGTGGCGCAGCGAGGCCTGGGTGAGGTCGCGCAGATCCTGGCCGTCGATGGTGATGCGCCCGGCGTCGACATCGTAGAAGCGGTACAGCAACCGCGCCAGGGTGGACTTGCCCGAGCCCGAGTGGCCGACCACGGCCACCGTGCCGCCGGGCGGGATCTCGAAGTCGATGCCGCGCAGGATCTCGCGGCGCGGATCGTAGCCGAAGCGCACTTCCTCGAACCGCAGCCGGGGCCGATGGGCGACCAGGGATAGCGCACCGGGTCGATCCTGCACGTCCATACGTTCGTCGAGCAGGCCGAACAGGCGCTCCATATTGGTCAGCGCCTGCTTGACCTCGCGGTACATCATGCCCAGCAGGAACAGCGGCGCGGACAGTTGCAAGAGATAGGCGTTGACCAGCACCAGGTCGCCGACCGTCATCGCGCCGGCGACCACGCCGGCGGCGGCCAGCCACATCATCGCGGTCACGCCCAGCGCGATGATCACGCTCTGGCCCAGGTTGAGCACGCCCAGGGTGGTGGTCGCCTTGACCTTGGCGTTCTCCAGGTGCCGCAGGTTCTCGTCGTACCGGGCGGCTTCGTGGTCCTCGTTGTTGAAGTACTTGACCGTCTCGTAGTTGAGCAGCGAATCGACCGCCCGCTCGTTGGCCCGCGTGTCGGCCTCGACCGCCGCCCGGTAATAGCGGGTGCGCCACTCGGTTACCGCGAAGGTCCACAGCCCGTAGGCCAGCAGCGTGCACAGCGTGACCGCGGCGAAGCGCCAGTCGTAGGCCCAGACCAGCACCACGGTGACCAGGATCACCTCGAGGATCACCGGGATGATGGAGTACAGGGTCCAGTCCAGCAGGTCGGCGATCGCGCTGCCGCCGCGCTCGACATCGCGGGCCACGCCGCCGGTGCGGCGGTTGAGGTGGAAGCGCAGGCTCAGCGCGTGCAGGTG
>CAYMHN010000470.1:0-3400 GCA_964390235.1 uncultured Candidatus Competibacteraceae bacterium | reverse complement strand
CTGGACTGGGCGCTGCGCTGGGCGCTGCTGATCGGCCTGCCAGCGGCGGTGGCGCTGGCGGTGCTGGCCGGGCCGCTGCTGACCACGCTGTTCCAGTACGGTGCCTTCACCCCGCATGATGTGACCATGGCCAGTCGCAGCCTGGTCGCTTACGCCTTCGGTTTGCAGGCCTTCATCCTGGTCAAGGTGCTGGCGCCCGGCTTTTTTGCCCGTCAGGATACGCGCACGCCGGTGCGGATCGGGATCCAGGCCCTGGCCGCCAATATGGTGTTGAACCTGCTGCTGATCTGGCCGCTGGCCCATGCCGGTCTGGCCCTGGCCACCACGCTGTCGGCCTGTCTCAATGCCGGGCTGCTGCTGCACACGCTGCGCAGTACCGGCATCTACCGACCGGAAGTCGGCTGGAAGCGATTTCTGCTCGGGCTGCTGCTGGCCAATCTGGCCATGGCTCTGGCGCTGTGGCTGGCGGCCGGCAGCGCAGCGGAATGGCTGGCGGCCGGCGCCGCGCAGCGGGTCCGTTGGCTGGGCGAGCTGATCTTGCTGGGCCTGGCGATCTATCCGCTGGGCTTGCTGGCCTGCGGACTGCGGCCGCGGCATCTGCTGCGGACTGGCGATTGAGGCTGAACGCTTTACAATGCGCCGATTAAGGTTGCCAAGGTTAGCGGGATGGAATTGATCAGAGGTCGGCACAATCTGCACGACCGGCACCGGGGCTGTGTGCTCGCCATCGGCAATTTCGACGGCGTACATCGCGGTCACCAGGCGGTGCTGGAGCAACTGGCCAAGGTCGGTAAAGCCTGTCGCCTGCCCACCCTGTTGATGCTGTTCGAACCGCAGCCCAGGGAATTCCTGGCGCCCGACCTGGCGCCGCCGCGCTTGACCCGGCTGGCTGAAAAGCTGTCGCTGTTGGCGGACCACCCGCTCGATCGGGTGCTCTGCCTGCGCTTCGATCGAAACCTGGCGGGGCTGGCTCCGGACGCCTTCATCGAGCACCTGCTGGTGGCGCAACTGGGTGTGTCCGCCATAGTGGTGGGCGAGGACTTCCGCTTCGGTCACCGCAGCAGCGGCAATCTGACGACCCTACGCGAAGCGGGTCAGCGCCTCGGGTTCGAGGTCCATGCCTGCACGCGCTTCGAACTGGATGGCCAGCGGGTCAGCAGCTCCCGAGTGCGCCAGGCCCTGGCCACCGGCGACCTGGTACAGGCCGAGCGCTTGCTGGGACACCCCTACCGGCTGCTCGGTCGGGTCATGCCCGGCGACCGGATCGGCCGCGATCTGGGCTTTCCCACCGCCAATCTGCCGTTGTGGCGGCGGCAGTCGCCGCTCAGCGGCGTGTTCGCCGTGCGGGTCGGCGGTCCCGGGGGAGCACGGTGGTCGGGGGTGGCGAATATCGGCCGCCGACCCACGGTGGCCGGGACCGAACTGCGGCTGGAGGTACATCTGTTCGATTTCGACGGGGATATCTATGGTTGCAAGCTGCTGGTGGAGTTCGTCCACAAGCTGCGCGACGAACGCCGCTTCGATTCGTTGGCCGAACTGCGCCAGCAGATCGATCAGGACAGCCGCGCGGCGCGCGCCTGCTTCGCCATGAACGAGGAGGTCTGAGACCATGCTGCGCTGGTTGTGGTGCAGCGTCCTGATCGTGGTGCTGGACCAGGCGAGCAAGCTGGCCGCCGAGCACTGGCTGTTGCCCTGGCAGGCCGTGCCCGTGCTGCCGTCCTTCAATCTGACGCTGATGTACAATAGCGGAGCGGCGTTCAGTTTCCTGGCGGGCGCCGGCGGCTGGCAGCGCTGGTTTTTCATCGTTCTGGCCAGCGCCATCAGCGTCGCGCTGACGGTCTGGCTGGCCCGCTTGCCATCGGACCAGCGCCGTCAGGCGCTGGCCCTGGCCCTGATTCTGGGGGGAGCGGTGGGCAATCTGATCGACCGGGTGCTGTACGGTCATGTGATCGACTTCATCCAGTTGTATTACCAGGGCTGGTACTGGCCGACCTTCAATATCGCCGATTCGGCCATTACCGTCGGTGCGGCGCTGCTGGTCATCGATAGTCTGCTCGATATGCGCCGCCAGCGGGCACCGGACCGCGCAGAGTGAGCGGCCCGGCTCGGGCAGACCCGGAGAACAGCAACCATGAGTGACATTGCATGCGTATCCATCTAGCCAATCCGCGCGGCTTCTGTGCCGGTGTGGATCGTGCCATCGCCATCGTCGAACAAGCGCTGGAGCAGTTCGGAGCCCCGGTCCATGTCCGCCACGAGGTGGTGCACAACCGCTTCGTGGTGGACGGCCTGCGCGAGCGCGGCGCCGTGTTCGTCGAGGAACTCGACGAGGTACCGGACGACGCCATCGTCATCTTCAGCGCCCATGGCGTTGCCCGGGCCGTGCGCGAGGCGGCGGTCGAACGCGGCCTGCGGGTGTTCGACGCCACCTGCCCGCTGGTCACCAAGGTCCATATGGAGGTGCTCCAGCACAGCCGGGCCGGCCGCGAAATGATCCTGATCGGTCATGCCGGCCACCCCGAGGTGGAAGGCACCATGGGTCAGGTCGACCCCAGCCGGGGGGCCCGGATGTATCTGGTGGAAACCCCTGAAGACGTCGCTCGCCTGGAGGTGCGCAATCCGCGCGAACTGGCCTATGTGACCCAGACCACGCTGTCGGTGGACGACACCATGCGGATCATCGAGGCGCTGCGTCAGCGCTTTCCCGACATCCGGGGGCCGCGCAAGGACGATATCTGCTATGCCACCCAGAACCGCCAGGATGCGGTGCGCGAGCTGGCCGGCCGCTGCCAGCTGATGCTGGTGGTGGGTTCGCGCAACAGCTCCAACTCCAACCGGCTGCGGGAACTGGCCGAACAGTCCGGCGCCGCCGCTCATCTGATCGACAGCGCGGCGGATATCGATCCCGCTTGGCTGAGCGGCCGCACCGACATCGGGGTGACCGCCGGCGCCTCGGCGCCGGAAAACCTGGTGCGGGACGTGGTCCACCGGCTGCGCGAGCTGGGTGCCACCGAAGCCGAGGAGATCCCCGGCCGCGTGGAGACCATCACTTTCGCCATGCCGCGGGAACTGCGGCGCGCCCAAGCCCGCTGATCATGCGGGTGCTGGTGGTCGATGATGAACCGCCGGCGCGGGAGCGGCTGAGCAGTCTGCTGCACGGTCTGGGCCATGAAGTCTGCGGCAGCGCCGCCGACGGCCGCCAGGCCTGCCGGGAAGTCGAGCGCCTGCAACCGGATGTGGTGCTGCTGGATATCCGCATGCCGGGGCCGGACGGCCTCTCCGTCGCGCAGCGCTTGAGCCAACTGCCCACGCCGCCGGCGGTGATCTTCGTCACCGCCCATGACGAACACGCCCTGGAGGCCTTCGACGCCCGAGCCGTCGATTATCTGCTCAAGCCGGT
>CAYMHN010000469.1:0-3406 GCA_964390235.1 uncultured Candidatus Competibacteraceae bacterium | reverse complement strand
GTGGCGATACCACCCGCGGGCCCTTTACCATCGCGGTACAGGTGCATGGTTTCGTCGAACCGGGCCGCGCGCTGCGTCGCAGCGGCGCCCGGCCCGGGGATCGCATCTGCGTCACCGGCACGCCGGGCGATGCCGGTCTGGCCCTGGCGCGTGGCGAAATCGACGTGGCCGGCGAATACCATGCCTATCTACGCCAGCGTCTGGAGCGACCGGACCCCCGTATCGAGCAGGGCCTGGATCTGGTCGGTCTGGCCAGTGCCGCGATCGATGTGTCCGACGGTCTGGCGCAGGATCTGGGGCATATCCTGCGCCACAGCGGGGTCGGAGCGCGGCTGGCGCTGGATCGCCTGCCAGTTTCGCTGGCGCTGGCGGCAACCCTGACCGGTGACCAGCGGGCTCGGGCGATCCTGGCCGGTGGCGACGATTACGAACTGTGCTTCACGGTCCCTGCCGAACAGCTGCCACTGTTGCGCGAGCGAGCGGCCGGCTGGGCCTGTGGCTGCCACGAGATCGGCGTGATCGAGAACCCGTCCGGATTGCGCTGTGTGTGGGATGATGGCCGATCATTGAATCTGGAGCGCAGCGGCTATGACCATTTCGCGGTCTGAACGACCCCCTCCCGACCCTGCGCTGCTGCGTGATCCCGGCCATCTGCTGGCCCTGGGTTTCGGTACCGGGTTGGCGCCGGTCGCGCCCGGCACCTTCGGCACCCTGATCGGGGTGCTGTTGTATCTGCCCTTGCAGCAACTGCCATGGTTCGCCTATCTGGCATTGATTCTGGTTCTGCTGCTGATCGGCATTCCCCTGTGTCAGCGCACCGCCGGGCGCCTCGGAGTGCATGACCATCCGGCCATCGTCTGGGACGAAGTGGTCGGTTTCCTGATCACCATGACCCTGGCGCCGGCCGGCTGGCCGTGGATCGTGGCAGGCTTTGTGCTGTTCCGGATTTTCGATATCCTCAAACCCTGGCCGATCCGCAGCCTGGATCGCAAGGTCGGTGGTGGCTTGGGTATCATGGTCGATGACGTGGCGGCCGGGGTGTACGCCGGGGCCAGCCTGTATCTGCTGGTGCAATTGACAGGAGCGATCGGTGCAGCGTGAATTGCTGAAAGTAACGCGGGGCTTGTTGCAGGGCGAATTGCGCAAGGCCAAGCGGCGCAAGAGCAGTAGCCTGATTGTGGTCATCGCCCTCGGTCTGGTCGTGTTCCTGGTCGATTACTATCTGCGCGAACCGGACATGCCGGCGCCCAATCCGGGCACCGATCTGGCCTGTGCGGTGGGCAACGTGGCCGATGGCGACACCATCACCGCCAGCTGTCCGCAGGGCCGACTGCGGGTTCGGGTCTGGGGTATAGACGCGCCCGAGACCGGTCAGCGGCCCTGGGGCGATCAGTCCACCCGACATCTGCAGACCTTGCTGAACCAGAGCCGCGAGGTGCAGATCCAGGTGGTCGACACCGACCGCTACGGGCGCACCGTGGCTCGGCTGTTCATCGGCGAGCAGGATCTGGGTTTGCAGATGGTGCGCGACGGTCAGGCCGTAGTCTACGAGCAGTTCAACAACTCGCAGGGCTATCGGCGCGCTCAGGCCGAGGCCCGTAGCGAGAGTCTGGGCATCTGGTCGGAACCGGGCGATCACCAGGACCCGGGCGCCTGGCGCCGGGTCAACGCCCGCTGACGATACTTGAGCGCTCTGGTTCCCGCTTCGCTGGATATCGACGGTGACCGGGTCTATTGCACCGGTGCCTGGTCTTTGGCCGGTCTGCCTGGCCTGAGCGATCGACTTGCGGCCTTGCAATGGCCGGCGGGCGATATCGAGCTGGATGGCTCCCGCCTGACCGCCTTGGATACCAGCGGCGCACTGCGCTTGCTGCTGCTGGTCGAGGGGCTGGAGAGCAAGGGTCACCGGGTGCGCCTCGGTCACTGGTCCGAGGGCCATCAGGCACTGCTGGAGCTGGTGCGCCAACGGCACGCCGACATGGGTCGGCAGACCCCGCCACCGCCACCGCTCAATCCATTAGCCCACCTGGGTCGCGAGACGCTGCTGCACTGGCGCAATGCGCTGGCGTTTCTGTCCTTCACCGGCGAAGTCAGCCTGGCCCTGGGCCGGGTGCTGCTGCAACCGCGCCGGATGCGCTGGCGTGCCATGCTGGCGGTCATCGAGACCGCCGGGGTCAACGCGCTGCCCATCGTGGCCTTGCTGTCGTTTCTGATCGGGGTGGTGATCGCCTATCAGGGTGGGGTGCAGCTCAAGGCCTATGGGGCGAACATCTTCGTGGTCGAACTGGTGACCCTGACCCTGCTGCGCGAGCTGGCGCCGCTGCTGACCGCCATCATCGTCGCCGGGCGTACCGGCTCGGCGTTCACCGCCCAGATCGGTACCATGCGGGTGACCGAGGAGGTCGATGCCCTGGCCACCATAGGCATCAATCCGATGTATATGCTGATACTGCCCAAATTGCTGGGCCTGATCATCGTGCTGCCGCTGTTGTCGCTGTTCGCCGACGTGCTCGGCGTGCTGGGCGGTATGGTGATGGCGGCGGTACAGCTGGACGTGAGCTTCAGGGAATTCTTCGAACGTATTCCGCAGGCGGTGACCGTGACCTCGCTGCTGATCGGCATCGGCAAGGCGCCGGTATTCGCGGCCATCATCGCCCTGGTCGGCTGCTATCAAGGCTTCCAGGTTCGTGCCAGCGCCGAGAGCGTCGGTCGCCACACCACCCTGAGCGTAGTGCAGTCGATCTTTCTGGTGATCATCGCCGATGCGCTATTCTCGGTGATCCTGGGTACCCATGGCATTTGAGATGAACCAGCCGGTGATCGTAGTGCGCGACCTCAGGTGCCAGTTCGGCGATCTGATCATCCACGAGCGGCTGGACCTGGATGTGCTGCCGGGCGAGATCGTCGCCCTGGTCGGCGGCAGCGGTTCCGGCAAGACCACCTTGGTGCGTGCCATCATCATGTTGTTGCGGCCCGCGGCGGGTTCCATCCGGCTGTTCGATCGGGAAGTGATCGGCATCGGCGAGACAGCGGCCCTGGCGCTCCGCCGGCGTTTCGGCATGCTGTTCCAGCGCGGGGCACTGTTCGGCGGTCTGACCGTCAAAGAGAACGTCGCCGTGCCCTTGCGGGAGCATACGCCCTTGACCGTGGCGGAAATCCATGAACTGGCCGAACTCAAGATCGCCTTGGCCGGCCTGCCGGCCCATGCCATCGACAAGTACCCCAGCGAACTCAGCGGTGGCATGCTCAAGCGCGCGGCCCTGGCCCGAGCGCTGGCCCTGGACCCGGAACTGCTGTTTCTGGACGAGCCCACCGCCGGGCTGGACCCGTTGGCGGCGGCCGCTTTCGACGAGCTGCTGGTCCAGTTGCGCGATTCGCTGGGGCTGACCGTGGTCATGGTCACGCA
>CAYMHN010000468.1:0-3411 GCA_964390235.1 uncultured Candidatus Competibacteraceae bacterium | reverse complement strand
CATAGCCAGAACCAATCATCGCAATACGCATGTACACTTCCCTCTAACGAACGCCCGTGCCCGCGGGGACACGCCCATTCTCCACACTATCGCCCTCAGCGATGCCGATAATATGACTTGTACCACTCAACAAACGCCTTGACGCCGTCGTCCACCGTCGTGGCGGGGCGGAAATCGGTCAGCGCCTCGAGGAGATCGGCACTGGCGAAAGTCTCTCGCACGTCTCCCATCTGCATGGGCATAATGTTGCGCCGCGCCGGTCGTCCCAGTTGGCGCTCGATCACCTCGATGAAAGCCATGAGGCCGAGCGGCTGACCGCCACCGATATTGACGATCCGAAACGGCGCGGCGGGCGACAGCGAATCGAGCCGATCGCCAAGCGGGCTGGGGCCGATCGACGGCGCCACCTCGATCAGCCGCACGATCCCCTCGACCAGATCGTCGATATAGGTGAAATCGCGCTTCATGGCGCCCTCGCCATAGACGTCGATCGGCTCGTCGGCCAGAATGGCCTTGACGAACTTGAACAGGGCCATGTCGGGGCGTCCCCAGGGACCGTACACGGTGAAGAACCGGAAAGCGGTCGTTGGCAGTCCCCACAGATGCGCATAGGAATGCATCATCGCCTCATTCGCCTTCTTGGTGGCGGCATAGAATGTCAGCGGATGATCGGTCTGATGGCGTTCGGCGAACGGCATGAGCGTATTGGCGCCATAGACCGAACTGGTTGATGCGGCGAGAAAATGCCGCGGCGCGGCCTGGCGAACGCCCTCCATGACGTTGAAGGTGCCGACCAGGTTGGAACTGAGGTAGGCGCGGGGGTTATCAAGGCTGTAGCGGACGCCGGCCTGGGCCGCGAGGTGGATGACGACATCAGGCTCCGCCTCCTCGAAGGCGGCAAGCAGCGCCGCCTCGTCTTCCAGCATGATCTGGTGGAAAACCAGGGCATTCGAACGCTGCACCGATGCATCTTCGGGCTCGGTTCCCAGCAGACGCGCCAAGCGGGCGCGCTTCAAATTGACATCGTAGTAGTCGGTCATCCCGTCGATGCCGGTCACGAGCCAGCCGTCGTGCAGCAGACGATGGGTGAGGTGATAGCCGATGAAACCCGCCGCGCCGGTGACCAGCGCCTTGCGAGGATTTGGCAACTGGGCCTTCATCGCCGGCTGCCAGCTTGGCTGGCCGTCAGTCGCAAATGAAGCCTCACGCGGCACATCGTTTCACCCTGACCCCGAGGTCAGACAAGTTCGGCTTGCACGCAACGCGACCCGCATGTCGCGTCGCGGACGATGCCAGCATTTTCATCGATACAGGAGAATCGATACAGGAGGATTGGGGCAGAACCGACCAGCTCGAAATCATCCATGGGATGGCCTAGCATGACTCGATCACCGGACGCAACCGAGCCGCAATCGCCAGCGCAGTGTGGTCAGCTCAAGGGCGGGTGCCAGCTGTTCGACAACTTTTTACTCAAACAGTCACTGTGGTTGCAACGCTTTGCAAACCTTCACCCCCAGTTAATAGTGAATGTCCCGTCAAGACGGGTTAGGAATGATCGAGGCGACATGGTTATCCAGTTGCTATGTGGAAGGGGCTGAAATGAGTCACGGTGTTGAGTATACCTGGAGAAATCTGGCCGAAGCGTCGGCCGAGGCGACCCGGAAGTTCGCGTGGATCGCGGTTGGGCTGTTTCTCACCTGCAGCGTTCTTGCCTATTTCTCGATCAGCACGCATCTGCGCTATTCGCAGACCTGCGAGTATATTGCTACCCATGCTCCCGTTATTGCGGTGCAGCGGACGGAGGAGGCGCTTTTCGCCCGGGACCTGCTGCAAAAGCACTGCCGGTGACGCGAGCCTGCCGCACCGGGCTGGCTCAGCCCGTCCGGTTACCGACACCCGCCTGAATCGCCAGTACCCCCGATCCCCGGGGCTGCTTTGGACGGCCGGGGACCTGACACTCACCATCAGCCTCGTTTGCAGTGGCCGGGCAGCACCGGGCCAGCACAATGACCTTGCTTGGCGCACGGTTACGTTGCACAACGAAGCTACAAGCTGGTCGTAGCCGGCGGTTTGGAGTCGAACGGGAGGAAGGTACCATGAAGTCAATGACAGGTTTCGGAGCCGCCCTGGTCGTGGGTCTCGGCCTGGGGCTCGGCCTGGGGCTGGGAATCGGTGCGGCGCAGGCGGCCGAATCCGTGTTCCGGATCAGCCACCAACTGCCGCCGGGCCACCATATTGCCCAACTCGTCGAGCAGTTCGCCGCCGATGTCGAGGCGCGCTCGAACGGAGACATCGACGTGCAGATCTTCGGCGCCAGCCAGGCCTACAGCCCCGACCAGCATCACCCAGCGGTGGCGCGCGGCGAAATCGAGGGCGCGATCTCGGTGAATTTTCAGTGGGGCAACACGATCCCGGAAATGAACGTGGTCACCATTCCCTACTATTTCACCGATCTTGAGGCGATCGAGAAGTTTCCAGGGTCGGAAGCGGCCGAGTTGCTGGAAGCCAAGCTGCTTGAGCGCGGCGTGCGCAACGTGGCGTGGTTCTACACGACCCGCCAGTCGATCTTCACCTCCGGCCACAAGCCGTTGGTGAAGCTGGAGGATTTCCAGGGTGCCAAGATCCGCGGTCTCAACCGTCTGGTCGACCAGGGACTGATCGCGGCCGGCGCCGCACCCGCTGCCATGCCAGGTTCGGAGGTCTATCAGGCGCTGCAGACAGGGGTCATCGATGCCGGCCTCACCGACGTCTCGGCCGCCTACAGCCGCAAGTTCTACGAGGTGCAGAGATACGGCACGGTGGCGCCCTTCTTCACCGTCTACTTCCATCTCTATGTCAATCCGGGCTGGTTCGACGGGCTTTCCGAGGCGCACCGCGAGGCCATCACGGCGGCGGCGGCCAAGGCCGAACTGGATGCCATCCCGCTGACCGAGCAAACCGCCGAGGACGCCATCCAACTGCTTCAAGACGCCGGCATGGAGCTGCATATCCAGTCGCCGGAAGAAGTCGAGACCTTCAAAGCGACGATGCAGCAGCCGGTGATGGATGCCTTCCTCGAATCGAGCCCCGACGCGCAAGAAATCATCGACGCGGTCGCAAAGCTCCAATAACCGACGCCCCGCGGCCGGCATCCAGCCCGATGCCGGCCGGTCGATTTTGAGCGGGTAGGCGCAATGGTCCGGCTGGTTCGCGCGGTTGACCGGGTAATCGGGATCGCTTGCATGATCGGGACCGGCTTGGCCGCCGTCTTGCTGCTGAGTTCGCTGGCGCTGGTCTCCTATTCCGTCTTGATGCGCTATTTTCTGGGCCGCCCGATCCCCTGGGTGGACGAACTCGTCGGTTATCTTCTCGTCGGCTTGGTCATGCTCGCCGCGGCCGATGCGCTGCGCCGCGGCGAGCATATCGCCGTCG
>CAYMHN010000467.1:0-3414 GCA_964390235.1 uncultured Candidatus Competibacteraceae bacterium | reverse complement strand
CCTTTCCCGGCCTGGACATGGCCGGCGACGCTGCCGCCGTTACCCTGGTCAAGCAACTCGCCCAGCGCAATGCCGTAGCGCGCGTGGCCTACGGCACCGAAGCGGGGCTGTTCCAGCGCGACGGCGGTATTCCCACCGTGGTCTGCGGTCCCGGCCATATCGCCCAGGCCCACAAGCCGAACGAGTTCATCGAACGGGTTCAAATCGAGCGGGTCGAAGCGTTCATGCAGCGCCTGCTGGAGTATTGCGCGGGGGAGGTTGCCGCATAGCCGGCACAATTCCTGCTTACAGTTTCGATAGTCAATGTACTATCGTTCCCGTGAGGGCTTGCATGCGCGATAATGGATAGGGTTAAGCTTCGACTGCCGCTGTCGGGCGGAAGTAAAAGTCCGGCCAAAGCTGACACACAGCGTCACTCAAGCATCCTTCATCTTGATTATCACTATGCCCTTTATTCGGTAATCCAGGAAACCGCTTATCAGGATATCCGCTCAAGACCACGGGAATCCGGGGAGAAGCATGTGAATTACTTCACGACCACGTTCAAGACTGCCCTGCTATTAGGGGTATTGGCACCGATCCTGATCAGCGGATGCGGGCAGACTCATCCCTTGCTGACAGAAGTCGGCTCGGATGCCAAGCCCGACTACCTGATCGGCCCGGGCGACACCGTCAATGTCTTCATCTGGCGCCAGCCGGAACTCTCGGCCAGCGTGCCGGTGCGCCCCGACGGCAAGACCACCACACCGCTGATCGAAGCTGTGCCGGCGGCCGGCAAGACGCCCACCCCGCTCGCGCGAGACATGGAAGAGGTGTTGGCCACCTTCGTGCGCGACCCGGTGGTCACGGTCATCGTGACCGGTTTCCAGGGACCGTTCGACCAACAGGTCCGAGTGGTTGGCCAGGCCGTGAATCCCCGGGCCATCGCTTACAGCGAGCACATGACAGTGCTCGATGTCATGATCCAGGTCGGCGGTTTGACGGAATTCGCGGCGGGTAACCGGGCCAGCATCGTGCGCGTCGAGAATGGCGAGACCCGGCAATATGGCGTGCGCCTCAATGACCTGATCAGGAACGGCGATATCCAGGCCAATGTCGCAGTGCTGCCCGGCGATATCCTGATCATCCCCGAATCCTGGTTCTAGACCGAGTTGGCTTAACCATCATGCAAGACATTCTGACTCTACTGCTCGGCTATCTCCGAGGCGTCTGGCGCTACCGCTGGATCATCCTGATCGTGGCCTGGCCGCTGGCACTGGCCGGTTGGGCGTATGTGGTCAAGATGCCGGATGTCTACCGGGCCTCCGCCCAGGTGCACGTCGATACCGACTCCATTCTGCGCCCCCTGATGCGCGGCCTGGCCGTCGAGATCAATCTGCAACAGCGGGTGAACATGATGACCCGCACCCTGCTCACCCGGCCCAACCTGGAACAGGTGGCCCGCATGACCGACCTGCATCTGGCGGCGCGCAGCGACGAGGACATGGATCGTATCGTCAATCAGCTGCGCTCGGGCATCACGATCTCGGGAAGTGAACGCGAGAATATCTACACCATCGCTTATCGGCATGCCGATCCGGTGCGCGCCCACGCCGTGGTGCAGGCCATGCTGACCTTTTTCGTGGAAAGGGCGCTGGGCGATACTCGTGGCGAAGGGGACATGGCGCAGCAGTTTCTGGAGGAACAGATCCGGCAGCACGAACAGCGACTGGAGGAGGCCGAACAGCGCCGCGCCGATTTTCGCCGGGAGAACGTGGGCTTGCTGCCGGGCGACCGGGGGGATTACTACCAGCACCTGCAACAGATCCAGGGTCTGCTGGCGGAGTCGGAGCTGCGCCTGCGCGAAGCGCAGGATCGCAGCGACGAAATCGAACGCCAGCTGAGCGGCGAGGAGCCGGTCTTCGGGCTCATGGGTGATCTGTCCCGGGATGAGACCTCATCGCTGGACCCGCGGATCAATGCGCTCAAGGCCCGCCTCGACGATCTGTTGCTGACCTACACCGAACGGCACCCCGATATCGCCATCCTGCGCCGGACCATCGAGGAACTGGAACAGCAAAGGCAAGCGGAGCTGGCTCGGTTGCGCCAGAACCGGCCGACCTGGAGCGGCGACCTCAATACCAATCCGGTGTATCAGCAGATGCGTATCGCCCTATCCAACGCGCAAGTCGAGGTTTCCTCGCTGCGGGTCAGGGTCGAGGAATACCAGCGGCAGGTCGATGAATTGCAAACCCTGGTCGACACCATCCCGCAGATCGAGGCGGAACTGGCGCGCCTGGATCGGGACTACAATGTCACCCGTACCAACTACCTCGGTTTGCTGGAGCGCAGGGAACGGGCGCAGATGACCCAAACCCTGGAACAGCGCGGCGAGAATATCCAGTTCCACGTGGTCGAACCCGCGCGTATTCCCGCGTCACCGGCGGGTCCGGACCGACCGCTCTTCTATACGGCGGCGCTGGTCGTCGCTCTTGGCATCGGCTTGGGGCTGGCCTTCGTGGTCGCGCAGCTGCGCCCGGTCTTTGATAACCGGAAGCTGCTTCGCGATGTTACCGGCTTTCCCGTACTGGGTGGTTTTTCCCGTCTCCCGGTCCGCGGGACACAGCTGAAGGAGCGGCTGGAGTTGACATTCTTCATGTTTTTCTCGTCGCTGTTGCTGGCCGGCTATGGCGCGATGCTGACGATAGGCGAACGCCTGGGAGCATTGTTATGACCGGAGACAAGGATCTGAGTCTGATCGAGCGAGCGGTCGACCGGATGAGCGCGCGACCGTCCGACCGTGCCGGGGCCGCGACCCCGGATCAGGTTCGAACGGAACCGGATCCATCGATCCAGACCGCGCTCAGCGTTGAACCTCCCCCGCATAGGTCGGGGCCGCCCGGGCCGGAGCTGCCCGAATCGAAGCGGCCCCGGATTGAACTGAACCTCGCGCGGCTCAAGGCCGAGGGTTATGTCGTGCCTGCCGATGGCCGCAGCCAGCTGGCCGAGGAATGCCGGATGATCAAGCGTCCCCTGCTGAGCAATGCCTTCGGCAAGGGCTCTGCGGAGGTCCCCGATGGCAATTTGATCATGGTGACCAGTACCTATGCCGGTGAGGGCAAGACCTTTACCGCCGTTAATCTGGCCATGAGTATCGCCAAGGAGATCGACAAGACGGTATTGCTGGTCGATGCCGATGTCGGCCGTTCCGACATCCATCGAGTCCTGGGTACCCCCTCGGGGCCCGGTCTGCTCGACCTGTTGCTGGATGACAGGCTGAGCCTGGCCGATGTCATCATCAACACCAGCATCCCCAATCTACGCATCCTGCCCAAGGGGCGCTCGCATAACCATGCGACTGAACTGCTGGCCAGCAACGAGATGGCACGCCTCACGCGCGAGCTGGCGACCCGGTACCGGGATCGGATCGTCATT
>CAYMHN010000466.1:0-3424 GCA_964390235.1 uncultured Candidatus Competibacteraceae bacterium | reverse complement strand
CGCCCTGTTCGACGACCTGCTGGCCGCGCCCGACAAGCTGCTGGTCTGGCATACCCTGTTCATGGCCATGACCGTGTTGGTCGCCGCCGGCGGGGTACGCGCCGGCCTGGAGCGGGCCGTGACCTGGCTGATGCCCGCCCTGCTGGGTCTGCTGATCCTGATGGTCGGCTACGGCATGACCACCAGCGCGTTCGGCGAGGCGGTCAGCTTCCTGTTCCGGCCGGATTTCTCCAAGCTCAGCACCGGCGCGGTACTGACCGCCCTGGGCCATGCCTTCTTCACCCTCAGCCTGGCCTCGGCCACCATGATCGCCTATGGCTCCTACCTGCCGAAGGAGATTTCGATCGCCCGCAGCGCTTTCGTGATCGCCGCCATGGACGTGGCCGTGGCCCTGCTGGCAGGGCTTGCCATCTTCCCCATCGTGTTCGCCAATGGCCTGGAACCGGGCGCCGGACCGGGCCTGGTGTTCGTCACCCTGCCGCTGGCCTTCGGCCAGATGCCCGGCGGCCTGTTCTTCGGCAGCCTGTTCTTCATCCTGCTGGTGTTCGCCGCTTGGACCTCGTCGATCTCGCTGCTGGAATCCACCGTCGAATGGCTGGAGGAGAAGGGTTTGAGCCGGGTCGGCGCCGCCCTCACCGGTGGGGTGGCGGCCTGGACCGTGGGCCTGGCCTCGCTGCTGTCGCTGAACCTGTGGTCCGGCGTCCACCCGCTGGGCATGGGCAAGACCCTCTTCGACCTGCTGGATTACCTGACCGCCAACCTCATGATGCCGGTCGCCGGTCTGCTGACCGCCATCTTCGCCGGCTGGGTGCTGTCGCGCCGGGCTAGCGAGGAAGAGCTGAACATGGGCAAGGGCTATGCGCTGTGGCGGTTCCTGATCCGCTATGTCGCCCCGGTCGGCGTGCTGCTGATCGCCTTGTACAACCTGATGTAAGTTCCCTGAAATCCCCCTGAAATCCCCCCTGCCCCCCTTTTGCAAAGGGGGTATATGGAGAGAATGCCATGAAAGAGTTGCTGAAGCGTTTCGAAGACAAGGCCCCGGAGATCGTGTTCGAGTGGCACGATGCCGAGACCCCGGCCCGCGGCTGGGTAGTGATCAACTCGCTGCGCGGCGGGGCCGCCGGCGGTGGTACCCGGATGCGCAAGGGCCTGGACCGCCACGAGGTGGAGTCGCTGGCCAAGACCATGGAGGTCAAGTTCAGCGTGTCCGGCCCGGCCATCGGCGGGGCCAAGTCGGGCATCGACTTCGACCCGGCCGACCCGCGCAAGGAAGCCGTGCTGCGCCGCTGGTACCAGGCCGTGGCGCCCTTGCTCAAG
The DNA here is from genome assembly GCA_964390235.1 of uncultured Candidatus Competibacteraceae bacterium. Classification (GTDB taxonomy): domain Bacteria; phylum Pseudomonadota; class Gammaproteobacteria; order Competibacterales; family Competibacteraceae; genus CAYMHN01. The sequence goes on along the minus strand of CAYMHN010000466.1, from coordinate 2,107 downwards.
GCCTATTACGGCACCGGCGGGGATCTCAACGTGGACGAGGTCCATGAGGTGGTTCCGATCACCGAGAGCTACGGCTTGTGGCACCCGCAGGAAGGGGTAGTCAACGGTCACTTCCGGCCCACGGATAGCGAGCGCATCCAGAAAGTCGGCCAACTGCGCCTGGGCGTGGCCAAGGTGGTCGAGGACCCGCACTACACCCCGGCCATGAACCGCAAGTACGTGGTCGCCGACCTGATTACCGGCTGGGGCGTGGCCGAGGCCGTGCGCCATTACTATCGGATCTACGACGGCAACCTGGCCGGCAAGCGGGTCATCGTCCAGGGCTGGGGCAATGTCGGCTCGGCGGCGGCCTATTACCTGGCCCAGGAAGGCGCCAAGGTGGTCGGCATCATCGACCGGGCCGGCGGCCTGATCGATGAGCAGGGTTTCAGCTTCGAGCAGATCCGCGAGCTGTTCCTGAACAAGAACGGCAACCAGCTGGTCACCGAAGGGTTGCTCCCGTTCGAGGAGGTCAACCGGCGGATCTGGGATCTGGGTGCCGAGGTGTTCCTGCCCTGCGCGGCCTCACGCCTGGTGACCCGCGAGCAGCTCGACCGCCTGGTCGCCGCTGGCCTGGAGACGATCTCCTGCGGCGCCAACGTGCCGTTCGCCGACAACGAGATCTTCTACGGTCCGGTCTATGAATACGCCGATTCCCAGGTCAGCGTGCTGCCCGACTTCATCGCCAACTGCGGCATGGCCCGCGCCTTCGGCTATCTGATGCGGGGCGACATGGAGATCTCCGACCAGGCGATTTTCGGCGACGTGTCGGCCGTGATCCGCGAGGCCCTGGCCCGCTGCCACGCCCGCTCGCCGGAGCGTGCCGGCATCGCCAGCACCGCTTTCGAGATCGCGCTGGAGCAGTTGGTCGACTGAGGGCATGCTATCGTTTCCCGCAAACGATCACCCGAGGAACTGACGATGAGCAAGAAACCTTTCGCGTCCTCCGCCGATCTCGGCGAGAAGTCCGAAACCCTGGAAATCCTGGCCGACGGCGTCTACGCTCTGACCGCCGAGGGCGACCCCAATGTCGGCGCCGTCGAGGCCGAGGACTTCATCGTCGCCATCGAAGCCCGCGCCACGCCCAGGGCGGCCCGCGACTGGCTGACCCGGCTCCGCCAGCATACCGACAAGCCGGTCAGGTATCTGGTGCTGACGCACTACCATGCCGTGCGAGTGCTGGGGGCTTCGGCCTTCGCGGCCGACAGCATCATCGCCCATGAAATGACCAAGTTCCTGATCGAGGAGCGTGGCCAGCAGGACTGGGAGAGCGAATACGGGCGCATGCCGCGGCTGTTTCGCGAACCGGAGGGCATCCCCGGACTGACCCATCCGGACATCGTGTTCAACGACCGGTTGACGATTCCGTTGGGTGGCGATCGCGGCGATCTGATGCTGATCTATTGCGGGCGCGGCCATACCGCCGGCGACATCATCGCCTGGGTGCCGAAACACAAGGTCCTGTTCGCGGGCGACCTGGTCGAGGCCGAGGCCGCGCTGTACACCGGCGATGCCTTCCATTTCGACTGGTCGACCGACACCCTGGACCAGGTCAAGTCCTTCGGGGCGGAGATCCTCATCGGCGGGCGCGGCGCGGTCGCGCGCGGCCATAACCAGGTCAATGCCGCCATCGAGCAGACCCGCGGGTTTCTGAACGGCATGAAGGCGAAAGTCGGCGAAGTTCATCGTCGCGGCGGCACGCTCAAGGAAGCCTTCGAGGCGACCCACGCCCATCTGGCACCCAAGTTCGGCAAGTGGCCGATCTTCGAGCACTGCTTGCCGTTCGACGTCAAGCGGCTGTGGGATGAACTCGAAGGCATGGACTGGCCGCAAATCTGGACCGCCGAACTGGACCGGCAGGTCTGGGATCAGCTCCAGGACTGAGGCTCCGATCATGTCCAACACGTATCAAAATCCGGTCTACGACTACGTGCAGTCCGCGGAACAACGTACCGACGAAGTGCGTCGCCACCCGGTGGTGGTGGTGGGCGCCGGTCCGGTGGGGCTGGCCGCCGCCATCGATCTGGCCCGGCGCGGCGTGCCGGTGGTGCTGCTGGACGACGACAAC
>CAYMHN010000465.1:0-3432 GCA_964390235.1 uncultured Candidatus Competibacteraceae bacterium | reverse complement strand
CGTCCAAGCCGCCGGCCGGGGCGATCGGCCAGCTCGCCCGTCCCGTCGAGGGTCTGCGGCAGGTGGTGAATCCGGTGGCTGCCGGTGGCGGCGCCGATGCCGACCGATCCAAGGAGCTCCGCAGGAATGCCCCCAACAGCGCGCTGATTCTGGGGCGCGCCGTATCGGCGCCCGACTTCGAGGCTCTGGCCCGGGAGTTCGGCGGTGTGGTCAATGCCCATGTGGAGTGGGCCTGGGACGAGACCAGCCAGGGCGCGGTGGTGAAGGTCTGGTTCATTTCCGACGGGGGCAAAATCGCCGAGGCGCTCAGGGCGTTCCTGATCGGTCAGGCCGATCCCACGACGCCGCTGGTCGCCGAAGAGGCAAAAGCGCAGTCCTCCGAACTGGTCATCGACCTGGAAGTGGACCCGCGGTTCAATGGGGAGGTCGTGACCGAGCAGGTCAGGGCGGCGCTGACTGATCCCGAGGCCGGCATCCTGGCCCTGGGAAACATCCCCATCGGGCAGCCGCTGTTTCGCAGCCGGCTGTTCGATACCGTGCTGGCGGTGGAGGGCGCGCGCTCGGTGCGGAGCATGACGGTGGACGGCCAGCCTGCGCCCTTCGCCATTACCGTTGCCCAGGGCCGGTATCGGGACTTTCTCGACGGCCTGACGATCGCCGGCACCAGGGTGTCCTAGGCGCAAGGGGGAAGGAACGATGGAAAACGACAAAGACCCGCTGACCCCGGCCCGCGACGGTTTCGAGCGCTATTACACCGAGAAGCTGTGGGACTGGATTCCACCCGTCTACAGGGACGAGGACGCGCTGGCGCCAAGCCCGGATGTGCTGCGCGCGATCGTCGAGGTCCTTGCCCGCCAGGCGGCGATCGCCCGGCGCAGCATCGACCGGCTGTGGGACGATCAGTTCATCGAGCTGTGCGACGACTGGGCTATCCCTTACATCGGCGATCTGGTCGGCACGCGGCTGGTGCATGAACTTAACCGCCGCGGCCGCCGGGTGGATGTGGCGAAAACCATCTTCTACCGGCGGCGCAAGGGCACTCCGCTGGTGCTCGAGGTGCTCGCGCGCGATATCGCTGGCTGGGAAGGCGCGCTTGTCGAAAGCTTCCGGAGGCTGGCGCGCACCCGCCACGGCTTCGATCCGGAGCCGATGGGGCTGGAGGGACAGCTCACCGAAACGCCGCCCGGCGGCTGGGCGAGACTCACCTTGGCGCGCGGCGCCGAGCTGGTCGATGGGCCGTTCGGCGAATACGCGCACACCCCCGACTTTCGCCGGCTCCGCGGCAGGTTGGGCCGCTACAACATCCCCAAGCTCAACTTCCACCTGTTCCGGCTGCTGCCCTTCAAGGTGCGTTTCGCCACGCCGGCCGACTTCGACGAAGGGACGTCGAAATCCAGGTTCACCTTCGATCCCTCCGGCCGCGACATCCCGCTGTTTAGCCCTGACCAGCGACGTGATCGGCAGCCGTGCCACCCGCCGCGTGAGTGGGAGCTGCCCGCGGCTATTGCCTGCCGGCTGCTGAATGAGGTGCGCTACACGATCACGGAAGGGTTGATCCACACCCTGGTCGATGAAGGGCTGTCACTGCCAGCCGCGGATGAGCTGGCGCGTTACGTGGGTGTGCCGTTTCGCAACGAGGCGCGGCTGCGCGAGACGCTGGCAAGCCTTGGGGCGTCCGCCGAGGTCCTTGCCGTGTTCGAGCAGGTGCTGGCCGGGGCGATCACCGAAGACTCGCCGAAGGTGCAGCTTGTCCCGGACGCCGTCGCCGTTGCCCTGGGCGCCGACAACAAGGCGCCTGCCATCGGGCATCCGCGCATCGCCGCCGGCAACCTCGAGGACTGGGGCGCGAGCCTGGGCATGCTCTTCCCGGAAAAGACCCTGGTGATCGACCCGGAGCGCGGCCGCTTCTGGTTGCCGGACCCGCTGGCCGGAAACGTGTGGATCCCCATTTATCACTACGGCTTTTCCGGCAGCACCGGCGCGGGAACCCATGACCGACGCGACGGGATCGCGACCGAGAATGTGACCCCCATTCCCAACGGCGGCGATGGCAATCCCGGCCCGGTGACGATGAACGTGCCGCCCGCGCCGCTTGCCGGCGTTTTCCAGTTCGACGACAGCAAGACCTATTTGCCGGATGGCGACATCACCGGCATCGAGGAACTCACCCTGCAGGCCGCCAACTTCCAGCGCCCCTACGTCAAGCGGAAAGTGGCCGCCGGCACCGAGTGGGTGTTCGAAGCGGCACCGAAGATCCAGGCCGAGGCGCGTTCGCTCACCCTCGAAGGCCTGTGGGTCGGCATCGAGGAGGCCGGTGCGGCCCCCGTGCCGGCCCCGTGCCCGCCGGTGCCGACGGCGTTGGTCCTGCAAGGGAACTTCGACCATGTCCTCATCCGCCATTGCACCCTCGACCCCGGTGGCGAGAAGGCGCGCATCGACTTTGGCCAGTGCCAGGCGATTCCCTACGTGAGGCTGCTGGTGCGCGGTAACGTTGAAGAGCTGGAGATCGAATTGTCCATCGTCGGGGCCATCGTCGAGGACGGCACCTCGGGCGCCATTCAGCGGCTCGTCGTCCGGGACTCCATCGTGCAGGGTATCGACCCTGCCGCCCCGGCCATCGAGACCACCCTGGGGCAGGTTGATTTGCGGCGGGTCACCGTGTTCGGCGATGTCCGCGTAAACCGCCTGTTCGCCAGCGAGGCGCTGGTCCAGGGCGTGGTGAGGGTCACCGACAACCAGCGCGGCTGCTTCCGCTTCAGTGCCGCCAACGAGGATCCGGCCACGCGCCTGCCGCAGCAGTTCCAGTCCCATCTGTTCGCGCCGGCGCTACCCAACCACTTCTTCGTCTCGCGGCGCTTCGGCGATCCGGGCTACGCGCAGCTCAGCGAGACCGCGCCACAAGCAATCGTCCGGGGTGCCGAGAACCGCTCCGAGATCGGCGCCTTCAGCGCCCTCATCCAGTCCGTCAAGCGCGACGACCTCGAGGCGAAGGTTAGCGAGTTCATGCCGTTCGGGCTGATCGCGCAGTTCATCAACGAAACCTAGAGGCCCGCTCATGTCGACCAAGGACATTTCCCGGTTTCTCTTCCAGCCGTGCAAGCGCTACGCCGGTGTGCGCATGCAGCAGGGGCGGGTGATCCTCGACTCGGACTGGAACGAGAGCGAACGCATCGACGACGAGGAGGCGCGCCGTACCCTCATCGACCTGGTCTGCTCCAAGGGGACCTCCAACCACGGTTTTCTGGTGGAGCAGCCGGACGATACGACGGTGACGCTGCCCACGGGCGAGGCCGTCCAGGCCTACGACTTTGCGTTCCGGCAGGGCAGCTTCTACCTGGGCGGCCTGCGCTTCGAGACCGAGCCGGAGACCTTCCTGGGACAGTCGGACTGGCTGCAGATCGACGCCCTGGCGGGCCACCTGCCCGCGCCGCC
>CAYMHN010000464.1:0-3434 GCA_964390235.1 uncultured Candidatus Competibacteraceae bacterium | reverse complement strand
CGCCCGGGCGATGGCGATGCGCTGCCGCTGCCCCCCGGACAGCTTCACCCCGCGTTCACCCAGGTCGGTGTCGTACCCTTGCGGCAGCCGGGCGATGAACTCATCGGCCCAGGCCGCCGCGCAAGCGGCGTGGATCTCGTCCGGACCCGCCTCGGGCCGGGCATAGCTGACGTTTTCGGTCACACTGGCGGCGAAGATCACCGGCTCCTGCGGCACCAGAGCGATGCGTTGCCGGATGGCCCGCGGGTCGGCCTCGATCAGGGGCACGCCATCCAGGCGTAGCACGCCGGCATCCGGATCGTAGAAACGCAGCAGCAACTGGAATACCGTCGATTTGCCGGCCCCCGAGGGGCCGACCAGGGCGACCGTCTCGCCGGGCGAGACCACCAGACTGAAATCGCTCAGCGCCGGGGTATCGGGTCGGGAGGGGTAGTGAAAGCCCACGGACTCGAAGCGTACCTCGCCCCGGGCCGGTTCGGGCAGGCGGCGCGGGTTGAGTGGAGCGCTGATCGCGGGGCGGGCGTCGAGGATCTCGACCAGCCGCTCGGTGGCTCCGGCGGCGCGCTGCAAATCGCCCCAGACCTCGGACAGTGCGCCCACGCTGCCGGCCACCAGCGCGGCATAGAACACGAAAGCCGACAGCTGGCCGGCGCTGATCTCGCCGGCCAGCACGTCATGACCACCGATCCAGAGAATGACAGCGACGGCGCCGAACACCAGCTGCAAGACCGCCGCCACCAGCCAGGCGCGGGTGCTGATCCGGCGGCGGGCGGTATCGAAGCTGCGCTCGACCCGGGCGGCGAAGTCGCGTCGGTCGGCCGGCTCGTGACCATAGGCCTGGACGATGCGGATTTCATGTATGGTCTCGTCGATGCGGTTGCCGAGATCGGCGATGCGGTCCTGGCTTTCGCGCGCCAGTCGGCGCACCTTGCGGCCGAAGAACACGATCGGGACGACGACCAGCGGGATGCCGGCCAGGGTCAGCAGAGTGAGCTTGAGGCTGGTGGTGAACATCAGCACCAGGCCGCCGACCAGCAGCAGGGCATTGCGCAGCGCGATCGACAGGCTGGAGCTGACCACGCTCTCGATCTGCGCCGTGTCCGAGGTCAGGCGCGAGATCACGTCCCCGGTGCGCCCGGCCTCGAACCAGGCCGGCGGCAGGCTGAGCAGATGGTCGAATACCCGCCGGCGCAGATCGGCGGTGACCCGCTCGCCCAGCCAGGACACGCTGTAAAAGCGCACAAAGGTCGCGGCGGCGAGGATCACGATGACCCCGATCATGGCGGCCAGGGTGCGATCCAGCCATTCCGGATCGCCGGCGGCAAAGCCCCGGTCGATCACCGCCCGCAAGCCCTGTCCGACCGCTAGCAGCGCGGCGGCGGCCACCACCAGGGCGATACCCGCCAGCACCACCCGCCCCCGGTAGGGATGCAACATCCGGATCAGCATGGCAACCGGCTTGGATTTATGGTTCATAGTCCTTGCAAGAATCGTACGTCGCCATTGAAAATGGCATGAAAAACCCGCTGCGACAATCCATCATTACATCTGCCGGGAGCGAGTGCGATGCGTGAAAACCGACTGCAAACCCTGTGGCGCCGCGACCAGGCGGCCATCAACGGCTGGCTGACCATCCCCAGTGCTCTTGCCGCCGAAACCATGGCCCATCAAGGCTGGGACGCGCTGACCGTGGACTTGCAGCGCGGGGCCATCGACTATGCCTGCGCCGTGCACCTGCTGACCGCCATCTCCACCACCGACACCGTGCCGCTGGTGCGCGTTCCGTGGCTGGAACCGGGCATCATCATGAAGCTGCTGGATGCCGGCGCCTACGGGCTGATCTGCCCGATGATCAACACCCGCGCCGCGGCCGAGCAACTGGTTGCCTGCTGCAAATACCCACCGCAAGGCGGGCGCAGCTTCGGCCCCGCCCGAGCCATGCTGTACGCCGGTAGCGACTACGTGCAGCGGGCCAACGAGACTCTGGTCACCTTCGCCATGATCGAAACCCGCCAGGCGCTGAACAATCTCGACGAGATCCTGTCGGTGGAGGGGCTGGATGCCATCTACGTCGGACCGGCCGATCTGTCGCTGGCGCTCGGTTATGCGCCGGGTTTCGATCGCGAGGAGCCGGAGATCGTCGCCGCGCTGACCCATATCCTGGAACGCGCCCGCGCCCATGGGGTCATGGCCGGCCTGCACAACGGCTCACCGGAGTATGCTCGGCGGATGATCACGCAGGGGTTTCGCTTCGTGTCCCTGGGCACCGACGCCTGGCTGCTGGCCGCCGCCGCCGCCGATGCGGTGCGGCGGGCACGAGACTGAGCGGACTCATAAATCAAGAAGGACAAATGTCGAAGCTTCGCTTTCTAACCGTTATGTGTGATACCGCACAGACCGCCCGTGCCGGGACGAGTTAAACACGAACTGGCGATGAGTGCATCATCAAACACACGGAGAGTAGTTCCATGTCTTCAAGACAGGGAGCGCTAAAAGTTGCACATCGCGTACCGGTAGGTTTTCACCACCACAACCGCTAGAGGGATACGCAAAATGGTCAAAATGAGAATTGCTGTACCAGCGCTCACCCTGCTGCTTGGCAGCTCGATTGCTATCGCACAGCCCCAGGTTCAGGGCTTCCCGCTCAATATCAGTACCGTCGGCGCGTTTTCCGCCGGCCAGCCGATGATCAGCTGTTCTATCGTGTTCGGTGCCACCGTCCTTGCGGTCCTGGCCGAAGACTTCGGCAGCGGCGCCAATATGCGGCTGCGCGGCGGCATCCTGCAAGCGGACGGCTCCCTGGGGTCCGTGGTCACCAACAACAATTGGGGGACTCTGCCTCAAGATCAGCGCGATTTGCTGGCTGCCCTGCTGCGCGTCCCCAACCAGCCCAGCGACGCCGCGCTGGTGGTCGCCGTCCAGTCCAGCCAATCCGGCCTGATTCCAATCTGCTTCGAAACCGACGACGAACAGGGCCGCAGCGGTCGCGCCAACATCCAGATCAACGATCTGGTGCTGATCGCCAACCTGCCCCGCAGCCGTTCCGCCCTGCCGGGAGGGGACGCGGACGAGGCTGTCATGGTGCCTTACGGGCAAGAGTGATCATTGAGCACTTTGTTCGAACGCGACTTCCACGCCTGGCTACAGGATCTCGATCCCGACTTTTGGCCGGAACCGAGCAGGACGGCTGGCTGAATGGAGGTCTTGATGGCCATGATGGGATGAATTTACATTAGCGCCGACGTTCGCCACAGCGATCCAGAATCGCGTCGATCAGGGTGTCACCCAGTCGATAACCGGCCTGCCTGAGCTGTTCCAGCAAGGGGGCGACCTCGGCAATCAGACCGCGCTGCTTCGCCGTCACCAGCATCGCACCGGTGCCGATGACCGTCAGATTCAGCGATTGCGCTACCCGCCGGCCACGCCGCTCGTCG
>CAYMHN010000463.1:0-3434 GCA_964390235.1 uncultured Candidatus Competibacteraceae bacterium | reverse complement strand
CTGAACGCGAGGCGGAGCAACAACGCATCGACGAGGCCGTGGCCCGGGCGCTGGCCGCGCTGGAGGTCGAGACGACCGAAGCGACCGAAGCCGCCCCGACCACCGCGGCACCGGCGGCGTTCACGGTCGACTGGTCGGCCGTGCCGGAACAGCTCATCACCCTGTTCTATCCTGGCCAGGCGTCCATGGAATGGACTCTGGTGGGCAGCCAGCACGGTGGCGCCCGGGCATTCCGGGCCGGCGACCGCTGCATCGACTGCCACGAGCGCGAGACCGCCGAGATGGGGCAGAAACTGGTCACCGGCGAGAAGGCCGAGGAAACCCCGATCCCGGGCAAGCGCGGCTCCATCCCGGTCGCGGTGCAGGCCACCCATGACGCGGAACACCTCTATCTGCGCTTCCAGTGGGAAGGCGCAGAGCATGTGCCGGTACCGTTCATCGACGGCGGCCGCATGGACCCGGACAACCCGGTCAAACTGGCCGTGATATTCGCCACCGACACGCCCGAATACGCGGCCCAGGCCGGTTGCTGGGGCGCCTGCCACCATGACCTGCGCGGCATGCCGGCGCATCCCGAGGACCCGCACGCCTCCGGCCTGCCGCTGGACTTTTCCACCGGGGTCACCAAATACCTCAAGGAATCACGCACCGAGGTCGAGGAAGCCGGCCGGCGCGGCGCCGTCCTGGGCGGCTGGGACAAGCTCCACGAATCCGCCGTTCTGGAGGAACTGCTGACCAGCGGTCACTTCATGGACCTGCTGCGGGTCAACAGCGACGGCTCCACCGAGCATGGCCATGTCCTGCACGAGCGGATCATGAGTGGCGGCCAGGAGTTCGAGGCGCGGATCGAGGAGCGCTCCGGCGAGTGGACCGTGGTGCTGCGGCGCAAGCTGGCCTCGGAAAACCCGGGCGATGTCTCGATCGAACCCGGTCAGGTGTACAACTTCAGCTTCGCCATCCACGACGACTACGCCGACGGCCGCTTCCATCATGTCTCGCTGGGCTACCGACTGGCCCTGGACGACCCCGAGGTGGAGATCAACGCCGTCGGCCAATAACCGGAGCCCACACCGATGAAACTACTCACCTTGTTGATCTGCGTCGGCTTCGCCCTCCCCGCCACGGCGCAGGAAACCGTGGTCGTGACCATGAAGGATTTCGTCTTTGAACCGGAGGAAGTCACCATCCAGGTGGGCGACACGGTGCGCTGGGAGAACCACGAACGGCGCCAGTTCCACAATATCTGGTTCCAGGAACAGGGCGAGGACCCCGGCCCCTATCTGTTCCCCGAGGAATCCATGGAACGCACCTTCGACCAGCCCGGCACCTATCCCTATCTCTGCCAGCCCCACGAGGGCCGCAATATGCACGGGGTGGTGATCGTGGTGAAGTAGGATTCGGGCGTCATCGCAATCGGCCGAACACATCATCGGCCACCAAGCCCTCGCGCACGGCGGTTCTGATGAAGCGTTCATGCGCCGTCCATGCCTTGCGGTTCCGGTCGGCTTCGCTGATCAGTTGATCAAGGGCGCGCTCGATGGTCTCGGTTTCGGTCCTGGCGCCGAGTATTTCCTGCGCCTTCTTCAGCTTGGCCTGGTCCAGAATCAGATGCTTGTTCTTGCGCGTACCGCCTGCCGACGCCATGGTTCGTCTCCACTTGCAGCCATGTACATAATATCATACAGAATGTACAAACTTGCGGGGGCATACGGTCAGGTCTCCTATTGCACCCAGCGGGGTCTACGAAGGTTCAATCGACAAGCGGTGTACCTTACGCCCTGCGCGATGGGAGACGTGACTCCTTGTGCTTGTTCGGTCCTTCATTGATGGTGCGCGGTGCGCACCCTACCGGTCTTCGTCAACTTCAACTTCGAGGCCTGAGCCGCGGGGTGAGAGGAATTGGGTGTAAATGGGTGTATATTTGGCACCATGCTCAAAACGGACACCCTGAGAATCACGCCCGAGATACTCGGCCTGATCGCCGAGATCGATGAGTTCAAAGGTGCCTGGCGTGCCCTGGGCACGCTGGCACCCGAGCGCCTGTCCGCCCTGCGGCGGGTGGCCACCATCGAGAGCATCGGTTCCTCCACGCGCATCGAAGGCAGCAGGCTGACCGATCGTGAAGTGGAACAGCTGCTCGCCAATCTGGAAATCAGATCCTTCAGCACCCGTGACGAGCAGGAAGTCGCCGGGTACGCCGAGGTCATGGAGCTGATCTTCCGCGCCTGGCCGGATATCGCCCTTACCGAGAACCACATCAAGCAACTCCACCGGGACCTGCTGATCCACAGCGATAAGGACGGCTGGCACCGGGGGAAGTACAAGACATCTCCCAACAGCGTTGCCGCTTTCGATGCGGCAGGCAAACAGATCGGCGTGGTTTTCGCAACGGCTACCCCGTTCGACACCCCCGCGCTGATGGAGGAGTTGCTGCAATGGCTCAACGAGGCGCTGGAAACCGGGCTGTTGCATCCGCTGCTGGTGATCACCCTCTTCGTGGTCGTCTTTCTGGAAATTCACCCGTTTCAGGATGGCAATGGCCGCCTCAGTCGGGTACTGACCAACTTGCTGCTGTTGAAGACCGGCTATGCTTACGTACCCTATGGCTCGCTGGAAAGCGTGATCGAGCAGAACAAGGAAGCCTATTATCTCGCTCTGCGCCAGACGCAAGCGACGATCCGTACCGATGCACCGGACTGGCAGCCGTGGACACGGTTCTTCCTGCGTGCTCTGAGTGAGCAGATGAAACGTCTGGCCCGGAAGGTGGAACGCGAAAAAATCATGCTTGCCGCCTTGCCGGAACTGTCCGTCGCGATATTGGAACACGCCCGCGACCATGGTCGCGTGACCATCGGAGAGATGATCGAGGTGACAGGGGTCAGCCGCAACACGCTCAAGCAGCATTTCCGCCGGTTGACCGAAAACAGCCACCTCGTCATGCATGGTCGTGGCCGGGGCGTCTGGTACACGCTTGCCTGAAAAGAAATCACCGCCAATCTACCGGATTCTACCCGTCGTGCTCACTTCATTGATGGTGCGCGGTGCGCACCCTACGCATCTGTTTGGAATTGCCTCACGCCACCCGGCCCCCGTTCCAGCGCAGCAGGTTCATGAACTCGCGGCGGGTTCTCGGGCCGTGGGTGGCGAAGCTGGGGTCGCGGCGCTCGCGGTAGTTCTCGCGCTGGTGGGCGATCGCGTCGCGCGGTAGTACCCGGTCCAGCAGTGCCGGTTCCACGGCGTACACCTTGAGGGCGTTGAGGCCGAACACCTTGGCGCGCACCTGGTCCGTGATCTCGGGGTAGCCGTGGCGCTCGCGCAGTTGGTCACTGATGCGGAAGGTGCGGAAGGACTGGATCTGGTCCTGGGGCCAGCCGTACCAGATCGAGTCCGTGCCCCAGAGAACGTTGTCCTCGCCCAGGTGTTTCAGCAGCTTG
>CAYMHN010000462.1:0-3436 GCA_964390235.1 uncultured Candidatus Competibacteraceae bacterium | reverse complement strand
CCATGCCACCCAAACCTGCCGTGAGGATCCAGCGCCCGGCGAGGTCGCCGCCGTAGTGCTGCCGGCCGGCCTCGGCGAAGGTCTCGTAGGTGCCCTGCACGATGCCCTGGCTGCCGATGTAGATCCAGCTACCGGCGGTCATCTGACCGTACATGAACAGACCCTTGCGGTCGAGTTCGTTGTAGTGCTCCCAGTTGGCCCATTTGGGCACCAGATTGGAGTTGGCGATCAACACCCGCGGCGCGTCGGGGTGGGTTTTGAACACGCCCGCCGGCTTGCCCGACTGGACCAGCAGCGACTCGTCGTCGTTGAGGTCGCGCAAGCTGGCAAGGATCCTGTCGAAGCAATCCCAGTCGCGCGCCGCGCGGCCGATGCCACCGTAGACCACCAGGTGCTTGGGGTCCTCGGCCACATCCGGGTCGAGGTTGTTCTGGATCATCCGGTAGGCGGCTTCGGTCAGCCAGCTCTTGCAGTTCAGTTCCGGGCCGTGCGGGGCACGGATCTCGCGGTCGGGGTCGAAACGGGGATCGCGGTTCGGTCGGGTGACTTCGGTCATGGGATCGCTCCTCTGCGTGGTTGCAACGATGCACGGGATTACAATCAAATGGATAGCAAAGCCGATGCCAATTTGCAAGCAATTGTAATTAAAAACTTTATTAGCAATTGATTCAGTTTTGAGTCATTCGGATTTGCATCTATAATGCAGATCCGCATCAGCGTCGCGAAGCATCCCATGTCCGAACCAAACGCCACCGATATCGCTGATCGTCTGCTGAAAGTGATCATCGACAACAGCCGCTCGCGGATCGCCATCGCGGATCGGAACGGAATCTTTCTCGAAGTCGCCCCCAATTTCACCGCGATCTACGGCGGCGAACCTAAGGACTATCTGAGCCACAGCGCCCATGAGCTGGAACGGCGTGGCGTGCTTACGCCCTCGGTGACGGCCATGGTGCTGCGCGAGGGACGCGAGGTCCAGCTGATGCTGACCACGCGGCTCGGACGCACCGTGCTGGCGCAAGGCGTTCCGGTCCATGGCGAGGATGGGGCCATCGTCAGGGTTATCAGCTTCTCCTACGACATGACGGACTTGCAGCTGCTGCGCGAGGAATACGAGCATCTCCAACAAAGCCTGTTGCAGCTCCCCGGGTTGGCCCTGAACGGCGAAGTCGAGATCGAGGATATTCGTTTCCGCAGCGCGGCCATCGGCAATATTCATGCTTTGATCCAGCGGGTGGCCAAAACCCGGGCCAATGTGCTGTTCCTCGGCGAGTCCGGGGTCGGCAAGACGCTGTTCGCGCGCCTGGTGCATCGACTCAGCCCACGCCGGAACGAACCGCTGGTCGAGCTGAACTGCGCGGCGCTATCATCGGAACTGATCGAAGCCGAGCTGTTCGGCTACGAACCCGGAGCCTTCACCGGCGCGCGCCAGCAGGGCAAACCCGGTCTGATCGAGGAAGCCAACGGCGGTACTCTGTTTCTGGACGAGATCGGCGAGTTGTCACCAGCGGCCCAGGCCAAGCTGCTCAAGGCCCTGCAGGATCGCCGCATCCTGCGCATCGGCGGCACCCGGGAGCGCAGCGTGGATTTCCGGCTGATCACGGCGACCAACCAGGACCTCAAGGCGCGGGTCGACAGCGGCCGGTTCCGGCTCGATCTGTACTACCGGCTCAATGTCATTCCGATCATCATCCCGCCGCTGCGCCAACGCCGGGACGATATCCCGGTACTGATCAACCATGTCTGGACAAGACTCCGGCAACGTTACGCCCTTGACAAGGCCCTGGATACCAGCTTGAAGAATCGGCTGCAGCATTATTCCTGGCCGGGCAATGTCCGGGAACTGGAAAACATCCTGGAGCGCCTGTTCGTGTCCGCTCCCGGGCTGGTGGTGCAGGCTACCGACACGGTGCTGGATCTGTTGCCGAACATCGACACGACGCCAACAGTCCAGACACCATCGATTCCGGATGATGAGTCGCCGGAATCGCTGCCACAGGTACTGGCAAGAGTCGAACGAGAACTGCTGGAGGATGCCAAGCGACGTTGCGGGTCGACCTATGCAATAGCCCGCCGGCTGGGTATCAGTCAACCCTCGGTGGCGCGCAAGCTGAAGAAATATGGCCTGTAGCGATCGATCAGACGTCCTCGCGCACCACCTCGGCGATCAGTTCGAGGCGGCCGGTCTCATGCCGGGATTCCAGCCGCACGGTGAATCCCCATAGCCGATACAGATGCTTGAGCATCTCCTGGGTACTGTCGCCCAGCGGCTTGCGATTGTAGCGAGTATGCAGCAGAGTCAGGGAGCGATCCCCGCGGTGATTGACGTCGTAGATCTGGATATTGGGTTCCTGGCTGCCCAGATTGTACTGATCGGCCAGAGCCTGGCGCAGCTGGCGGTAGCCGCGGTCATCGTGGATGGCGGTGATCTCCAACTCGCGCTGCTCGTCGTCGTCGAGCACGGCGAACAGCTTGAACTGACGGATGACCTTGGGTGACAGGTACTGGGCGATGAAGCTCTCGTCCTTGAAGTTGCGCATGGCGAAATCCAGTACCTTGACCCAGTTGTCGCCACAGCCGGCGATGTCCGGGAACCAGTGGCGGTCCTCGTCGTCGGGCTGTTCGCAGATGCGGCGGATGTCGCTCATCATGGCGAAACCCAGGGCGTAGGGATTGATCCCGGAATAATAGGGGCTGTCGAAGACGGGCTGGAAAATCACATTGGTATGGGAATGCAGGAACTCCATCATGAAGCCGTCGGAGACCAGTCCCTCTTCATACAGCCGGTTGAGCAGGGTATGGTGCCAGAATGTGGCCCAGCCCTCGTTCATCACCTGGGTCTGGCGCTGCGGATAGAAGTACTGACTGAGCTTGCGCACGATGCGCACGATCTCGCGTTGCCAGGGTTCCAGCAAGGGGGCGTTTTTCTCGATGAAGTACAGTAGATTTTCCTGCGGCTCGGCCGGGAAGCGACGGCTTTGCTGCTCGATCTCGCGCGCATCGGTGGACGGGATGGTGCGCCACAGGTCGTTGATCTGCGCTTGCAGATAGGCTTCGCGTTCGCGCTGGCGCTGGCGCTCGGCTTCGGCGGACAGAGGCTGCGGACGCTTGTAGCGGTCGACCCCGTAGTTCATCAGCGCATGACAGGAATCCAGCAACAGTTCGACTTCCTGCTCGCCGTAACGCTCCTCGCACTCGTCGATGTAGTTCTTGGCGAACAGCAGGTAATCGATGATGGCATCCGCGCTGGTCCAGGTGCGGAACAGGTAATTGCCCTTGAAGAAGGAGTTGTGGCCGTAGCAGGCATGGGCGATCACCAGCGCCTGCATGGTCAGGGTATTCTCCTCCATGAGATAGGCGATGCAGGGGTTGGAGTTGATCACGATCTCGTAGGCCAGGCCCATCTGGCCGCGCCGGTAGGTCTGCTCGGTGGCCA
>CAYMHN010000461.1:0-3442 GCA_964390235.1 uncultured Candidatus Competibacteraceae bacterium | reverse complement strand
TTCGTGGGGCTGGTGCTGTTCAGCGCCGCGGGCGTGTTCGCGGGTTATCTCGGTGTTCCCCGCCGGGTGATCGACGTCAGCTACCAGAGTGAGGCCCCGGCTTTGTGGCAGAGTCTGATGGCCACGGTGGGTATCGGCGGGGCGGTCATGGCGCTGGCCCTGACCGTGTTCGCCGCTGGTGTGGTACTGTCCCTGCTGCCGCGGCGCAAGGCGATTCAGGACACCGGCGGACTGACCGTGACTTGGGGCGGCAGTGCGGTACAAGCCAGCGCCACGGCCTGGGTCGGACCGGTCTCGGTGCTGCTCATCGTGATCGCGATGTACGTCTTCACCGCGATCGGTTTCGAACTGATGCAGTCATTGCCCGTCACCACCGTCGATGGCGGTGGTCACCACTGATCGGAGTAACATCGAAATGAACGAGGATTTCTGGCTGATCGTCCCCATCGCCGTGGTCTGGGCGATCCTGGGACTGGCCTACGCATTGGCCCCGTGGGGCGACATGATCGGCTACGCCTGGATCTGGGGGTTCGGTTCGGTGCTGTTTCTGGGACTGGCCGGCTTGCTGCTGGTGAAGGATCGCAAGACAATGCACTGAAGAAAGCAGCTGCCGGCCGGCTGACGGGCAGGGGTCGGTACAACGCAGTCCATCCAGGAGCAAGCCCATGCCCGATGCACACCGACCATGGCGACTCGATCGCCGCACCTTTCTGGCCACCGGCGGCAGCGCCCTGGGTCTGGCCATGCTGCCTACCGGGCCATGGGCCGGCGAGGCATGGACCCCGGTCAGCTTGCGCCCCGGTCCCGGCGCTTTGTCATTAAAGCCGATCGGCCCTGATGTGATCGGTGCCTGGGGTTATAATGACAAGATACCTGGACCAGTGCTGCGTTACCGCCAGGGTGAGCGCCTCCGGGTGCTGTTGCACAACGACCTGGTGGATCAGCCCACCACCATCCACTGGCACGGCATCCGCCTGCCCAATGCCATGGACGGGGTGCCGTACCTGACCCAGCCTCCGGTGGCACCGGGGGAGACCTTCGAGTACGATTTCGTGCTGCCCGACGCCGGCACCTACTGGTACCACCCGCATCTCAACGGCACCGAACAGCTCGGGCGCGGGCTTGCGGGAGCGCTGATCGTCGAGGAGCCCGAACCGTATCCGGTGGATCGGGATCTGCTCTGGGTGCTGGATGACTGGCGACTCAATCTCGAAGGCGAGATAGTCGCCGATTTCGACGATCTGCACGACATCAGCCATGCCGGCCGGATCGGCAACACCGTGACCATCAACGGTCGCCTGCCTTACGAGGAGCGGGTCCGGCCGGGCGAACGGCTGCGCCTGCGCCTGCTCAACGTCGCCAACGCCCGCATCTTCGCGCCCTCGTTCGAGGGTCTGCCGGTGCACGTGATCGCCCTGGACGGTCAGCCCGTGCGCCCCTACCGACCCGCCGGCGGCAAGGTGGTCCTCGGCCCCGGCATGCGCGTGG
This sequence comes from uncultured Candidatus Competibacteraceae bacterium, assembly GCA_964390235.1. GTDB lineage: Bacteria > Pseudomonadota > Gammaproteobacteria > Competibacterales > Competibacteraceae > CAYMHN01. The sequence continues at coordinate 1,954 of CAYMHN010000461.1, read as the reverse complement.
ATCTGGTGGTCGATTGTCCGGGTGAGCCGGGTAACACGATGGAAATATGGGACGAGTTCGATCGGCGCGTCCACTACGTGATGATGGATCTGCTCTGGAACGATGACTCGGTTCGCGACGAACTCCCGGATAGTCCGCCCGCGCTACCGGCCAACCCGGTACCTGAACCGGTGATGGAGAACGCCGTCACCCACGAGATCGAGTTCGGCGGCGGCATGATGGGTGGTCTGGGCCGGGAGGGGATGCGCGCACTACTGCACCGAGGAATGGCCTGGACGGTCAACGGCGAACCGGTCCATGAACCCGCCGCGCACCAGCATCCGCCGCTGTTCACCGTGGAACGCGGCTGGACCTGCCGGCTGGTGTATCGCAACGACACCGCCTGGCATCACCCGATCCATCTGCACGGCCACCATTTTCGCGTACTCTCCCGCAACGGCAACCCGGAACGCCACCGGCCGCTGCACGACACGGTCCTGATCGGTCCCCGCGAGACAGTGGAGACCGCCTTCGTGGCCGACAACCCCGGCGACTGGATGCTGCACTGCCATGTGCTGGAGCATCAGGTCGGTGGGATGACGGGGCTGATTCGGGTGACCTGACCAAGCCCCGTTTCACGGGGTTCGGGTCGCCGCGAGTCGGCGTGGTGCTGTTCAAGATGAGCCTGAACCGGCAACACGCAGCTCGACCGGGTGTTCGAGGCGCATGCGGACCCGGGTTGGTGTCGATAGGTCAACGTTTTGTTACACTTAGTGCAACAAAACGTGCACCAATACAGCCGTACATGCAACCCATCAAGCAACTGGACCGGGTACTCGCCGAGCTTGCCGATGACGAGCATGCACTGTTTGCCCTGAGCGACCTGCACGCCGCACTTCCGGAACATCGTCCCGGGGCGTTCCGGGCATTGATCGGTCGGGCGGAAAAGTCGGGTGTACTCAGACGGTCTGCCGCGGACTGTACCTCTATCCCCGTGTCGACTATCCGGGTGGCTTGATCCTGTACCGTATGTGTCGCAATTGGCCAGGAATCTGATGGCCGATACCAAGACGGTCAACCGTTATCTGGATTTGATGGTCGATCTCTTTCTGTTGCGGCGACTGTTGCCCTGGCATGCCAATGTCGGCAAACGGCTGGTCAAGGCGCCCAAGGTCTTCATTCGTGACAGCGGTCTCGTGCATGCTCTGCTGGGAATCGGTATTCTTGACGAGTTATTGGGGCATCCGGTCGTGGGTGCGAGCTGGGAAGGCTTCGTCGTGGAGAATCTCCTGAATGCGGCGCCCTTCAACACCCTCGCCGGTTTCTACCGAACCAGCGGCGGGGCCGAGATCGATCTGGTCCTCGATATGCCCGGAGCAGGTCGGTGGGCCGTCGAGGTCAAGCGGGGTATGGCGGCCAGACCGAGGCGCGGCTTCTACCGGGCGTGTGAAGACTTGCTGCCCGAGCGCCGCTTCATGGTCGGGCCGGGCAGCGATCGTTATCCGGTCGGTAGCGGTATCGAGGCCATCGGTTTGCCGCTCTTGGTCGAAGAGTTGCAGCAATAAGGGCACTCCTGAAAATCCCCTTTTTCCATTGTAACCGGGTTCAGGATATGCCGATCCCGAACGGAGAACCACCTCATGAGCGGATGCAACGACGGCTGCCAGGCACCGGTCCCGGTCACTTTGCGGCTGCGCCGGGTGCTCTACGTGGTGCTGGTGCTGAACCTGATCATGTTCGTCGCCGAGTTCGGCGGCGGGATCCGGGCGCAGTCCTCGGCGCTGCTGGCCGATTCGCTGGACATGCTGGGGGATGTGCTGGTCTACGCCATCAGTCTGTTCGTGCTGACGCGCAGCGTTCGGGCACGGGCCGGGGCCGCGCTATGCAAGGGACTGATCCAGCTGGCTTTCGGTCTGGGGGTGCTGGGCGAACTGGGCTGGAAGCTGGTGCATGGCGCCGAACCGGTCGCCGGACT
>CAYMHN010000460.1:0-3455 GCA_964390235.1 uncultured Candidatus Competibacteraceae bacterium | reverse complement strand
CGTCGATGACGCTGTCGGGCAGGCGAAACTTCGGGATCTGGCTGCGCATCATGCCACCGGCGCTCTTGCCATCGTCGAAAACGGTGATCCGGTAGCCCAGCACGGCCAGATCACGGGCCACCGTCAGCGAGGCCGGGCCGGCGCCGACACAGGCGATGCGCTTGCCGTTCTTGTGTTGCGGCGCGCTGGGCAGCCGCGCTCGGATGTCATCCTTGAAATCCGCCGCGACGCGCTTGAGGCGGCAGATCGCAACCGGTTCCCCATCGACCCGGACGCGCCGACAGGCGGGTTCGCAGGGACGGTCGCAGACCCGGCCGAGAATGCCAGGGAAGACATTCGATTGCCAGTTGATCATGTAGGCTTCGGTGAACTGGCCGGTGGCGATCTGGCGGATGTATTCAGGCACGGGGGTATGGGCGGGACACGCCCACTGGCAGTCGACGACCTTGTGGAAATAGTCGGGATGGTGCGTATCCGTGGGCTTCAATGGCGTGTTCCCCGGCAGAGTGTGACGCAGGTGCTCAATACCGTCAGGAAAGTCTATCATTAGCGGTGGGTCTTTGTATCGCCGGGATGCGGGTTCGACCTTCGATCGCTATTCCAGAGGTGACCGACTCCATGACACTGCGGGCACTGATTTTCGATGTTGACGGCACTCTCGCCAATACCGAACGCGACGGGCACCGGCCGGCGTTCAATGCGGCCTTCGCGGAGGTCGGCCTGCCCTGGTACTGGGACGAGACTTTCTACGGCAGTCTGCTCGATATCGCCGGTGGCCGGGAACGGCTCTGCTATTATGCCGAACAGTACGATCCGGCCACCTTCGCGCGCGCGGATTTCGATACGCTGCTGCGCCGGATTCACGAGATCAAGACGCGCAACTACCAGCGCCTGCTCGGTATGGGCGCGATCCCGTTGCGCGCCGATCTCGGGCAACTGATCTGCGATGCGCGCACCGAAGACCTGAGAATCGCGATCGCGTCCAGTTCCAAGCACGAGAATGTGGTCGGTCTGCTCCGGGCCAATCTGGGACCCAAGGCCGACACCTGGTTCGAAGTCATCGCCACCGGCGACCAGGCCGAGCACAAGAAGCCCGCGCCGGACATTTACTTGTGGACGCTGAAGGAGCTGAACCTGCCGGCCCGCGACTGCTTGGCCGTCGAGGACTCCGCGCAAGGGCTTGCCGCCAGCCTCACCGCTGGAATCCCGACGGTCATCACCATCAGCGACTACACGACCCACGACACGTTCGAAGGCGCGCGCATGGTGCTGCCGCAGGGTGAGTCGCTATCGCTGGAGCAGTTGCGCCTGTGGCACGCCACCGCCGGCGGCTGATGCCATCGAACCGATCAGCGCTGGCGGCGCCTGCACCAGTTCGATCAGCACGCCTTCGCCGCCCAGCGGGAACTCCTCGTTGCCGCGCGGGTGGATGAAGCAGATGTCGTGGCCAGTCGCGCCCTTGCGGATTCCACCGGGAGTGAAACGGACCCCCTGCGCCGTCAGCCATTCCACCGCCGCCGGTAGATCGTCCACCCACAGGCCGATATGATTCAGCGGCGGCTGGTCGACCCGCGGCTTGCGCTCCGGGTTCAGCGGCTGCATCAGATCGACTTCCAGCCGGTGCGGCCCGGAGCCGAGCACGGCGATGTCCTCGTCGACGTTTTCGCGCGTGCTCTGGAAGCTGTGTTCGACGCGTAGACCGAACAGTTCGATCCACAAGTGCCGTAACCGCGACTTGTCCGGGCCGCCGATGGCGATCTGCTGCAAGCCGAGTATGCGGAACGGGCGTTCGCTCATGACCGCAGTATCTCCGCCGTGGCGGCCAGGGTCTCCTGATTGATGGCCGCGTGGTAGTCGATGGTGCGATCCGCTCCGCGCTGAGCCTTCTTGATGATGCCTTCCAGATTGGGCCGTTTCTCGGCCGGGGTCTCGCCCTTGCCGACGCCGCCACCGAACTCGACGATCCGGGTCACGCCGGCGTCCATGGCGGTGTTAAGATTATCCAGCCAGCGCACCGGATGAAACAGCTGGAAGAACAGCCGGGTGCGGATGGCGGCCGGGTCATGGAAGCCGCCGGTATAATTGGACAGCACCCGGGCCTCGCCGGGGCGGAATTCGGCCGTCTCCAGTATCGGACGGAAGGCGCGGGCGGCGGCGACCATGTAGTAGGAATGGAACGCCCCCTCGGTCTTCAGCCGCACCGGCCGCTTGCGCGGCTGAGCTTCGGTCAGTTCCGCCTCCAATCGATCCAGATCCTCGGCCAGGCCGCCGACCACGGTCTGGTCCTTGAGGTTCAGCCCGGCCACGGCGCAGTAGTGCCTCTCGGCCAGTGTTTGGGCATCATCAAGCTCCAGGGGCAGGGCCGACATCTCGCCGGCGCCGAATTCACCCATCAGTTCGCCGCGCTTCCGTACCAGCCGCAGGGCGTCCTCGAAGCTGAGCACCCTGGCGGCGACCAGGGCCGAGTACTCGCCCAGGCTGTGCCCGGCGGTAACGGCTGGTTGCACCATGCCATCGGTCAGTTCGCGGAACACCGTCAGGCAGGCGATGTGGTGGGTGAGCAGCACCGGCTGGGTGTGGCGGGTCAGCTTGAGGGTCTCTTCCGGGCCTTGGAAGCTGAGTTCCGCGATATCGTAGCCCAGCACTTCGCTTGCCGTGGTGTAGACCTGCCGGACGCTGGCGTATTCGCGGTGCAGATCGCTGCCGATGCCGGCGTACTGGGCGCCTTGACCGGGGAAGATGAACATGAGTTGCTCAGACATGGAACGGTCCCGATGGCATTCCGGACCCGCAAACTTAGGCGCAAGCCCGGCAAAAGGCAAGTCAGTGGCGATGCAGCTCCCGGGTCAGGGCATACAGTCGGCGGTAGCGGGCCAGCTTCGCCTGATGGTAATCGGCCCGCGCCGGGTCCGGCTGATGCAGGGTCTGCAAGGTCGGCCGGGTGCAGACCCGTCGGATCGCGGCCTCGGTATCGCCGGTCGCGGTGCCGATCATGGCCAGCCGTGCCGCTCCCAGGGCGGGGCCCACCTCGCTGCCGCTGCGGTAGGCCAGCGACAGGTTCAGCGCATCGGCCAGCAACTGGCGCCACAGCGGCGAGTGGGCACCGCCGCCGATCAGGCTGATTTCTCCGAGCCGGCTGCCGGCCTTGAGCAAGGCATCGCGTCCGTCGCAGAACGCGTAGGCTACGCCTTCCAGCACCGCCAGGGTCAGCTCGGCGAGGTCGGTGGCGTCGGTCAAGCCGTGGAACTGGCCGACCGCACGGGGATCGTTGTGCGGGGTACGCTCGCCGAACAGATAGGGCAGGAACAACACGCTCGTCTCCCGTCCGCCGTCGGCTTCCAGCCTAGCCAGCAGTTCGGTTACCGGTAGACCCACGGTGCGCGCCAGCCAGGCCAGCGAGTTGGCCGCCGACAGACAGACCGACATCTGCAGCCAGCGGCCCGGCAGGCAGTGGC
>CAYMHN010000459.1:0-3460 GCA_964390235.1 uncultured Candidatus Competibacteraceae bacterium | reverse complement strand
GTCGACTTCGAGCACTGGCTCGCCCTGCGCCACAGCCTGCGGGAACCCCTGCCGGGGATCCGCAGGCGGCGTGGCTTTGGGCGGTGTCTCCATGTGCTCCGGTCTTTCCTCAACTCAGGCGCGCTGGCTCGGCGTCAGACCTGGCGCTGCATGCGCGGATCGAGCGAATCCCGCAGGCCGTCACCGAAGGTGTTGATCGCGAAGACGGTGATCGCAAGGAATATACCAGGGTACATGATGATGCCGACATTCTGGAAGAAATAGCTGCGCCCTTCAGCCATGATGTTGCCCCAGCTGGGAATTTCCGGCGGAGTGCCGGCCCCGACGAAGCTCAGATAGGCTTCGAAGATCACCGCCTGGGCGCAGATGTAGGTGGCCTGCACGATCAGCGGCGGGATGGTGTTGGGCATGATGTGGCGGACCAGGATGCGCGGCGTGGATGTGCCGCAGGCGATGGCGGCCTGCACATAAAGCTGATCGCGCAGCATGAGCACCACCGAACGGACCAGCCGGACGACTCGCGGCACCTCGGGAATGGTCAGCGCCAGGATCACATTGGGCACGCTGCTGCCCCAAAGTGCGACCAGCGCGATCGCCAGAAGGATCGCCGGGATCGACATCAGCGCATCCATGAACCGCATCACCACCGCGTCGATCCTGCGGCTGTAGCCGGCGACCAGCCCGATGAACAGGCCGATGGACGTGGCCATGAATGCAACCGACAGTCCCACCGCGAGCGATATCTGCCCGCCATGCAGCACACGGCTGAACAGGTCGCGGCCATACATGTCGGTGCCGAACCAGTAGGTGCCCGAGGGCCCCTGCAAGCGGTCGATGGGCGACTGGCGCATCGGTTCGGCCAGCCCGAAATAGGGCGCCCCGAACGATGCAACCGCCATGATCCCCAGCACGACGACACCGAAAAGCATGGTGGGATTGCGTTGCAGCGCCTCGCGAACATCGCCCGCGTGCTCCAGCAGCCGGCTTGTCAGCGGCGGGTCCTGCAACTTCTCGCTCACGGACGACTCTCCCCCCCAGGCATGGCCGTGTGGCTTGGAACGGGTTCAGTAGCGGATGCGTGGATCAAACAGCACATAGCTCAGGTCTATCAGCAGATTGAGCAGCACATAGGCGATGGAAAACACCAGGATCACGCCCTGGATCACCGGATAGTCGGTGCGCAGCACGGCATCGACCGTCAACCGCCCCAGACCGGGGATCGAGAACACGCTTTCGGTGACCACGACCCCGCCGATCAGCAGCGCCAGGCCCAGACCGATGGTCGTGCTGATCGGCACCATGGCGTTCTTCAGCGCATGCTTGATCAGTACCTTGCGCGTGGCCAGGCCCTTGGCATAGGCGGTGCGCACGTAATCCTCGTTGAGCACATCCAGCATGGTCGCCCGTGTCATGCGCGCGATCAGCGCCATGAAGACCAGCCCGAGCGTCAGCGCGGGCAGCGTGATATGGCGCAGGAAGCCGGTGAAGCTGTCGGTAATGGACGTGTAGCCCTGCACCGGGAACCAGCCCAGCCAGACCGAGCCGCCGAGGATCAGGGCATAGCCGAGCACGAACACCGGAACCGAAAAGCCCAGCACCGCGAAGGTCATCACCAGCCGGTCGACCCAGGTGCCGACCTTCCAGGCGGCGATCACGCCCAACGGGATGGCGAAGGTGATGGCGATGATCATGGTGGTCAGCGTCAACATCACCGTGGGCTCGACGCGCTGGCCGATGAGGCGTGAAACCGGCAAGCCGGAATAGATCGACTGGCCCATGTCGCCGCGCAGGATGTTCCACAACCAGTTGAGGAACTGAACATGCAGCGGGTCGTTCAGCCCAAGCTGGGTGCGGATCTGGTCGACCTGGGCCGGGGTGGCGAAATCCCCCGCGATGATGACCGCCGGATCGCCCGGGCTCATATGCAGGAGCAGGAACACGAAAACCGCCACCAGACCCATGATGGGAATGGTGGCGAGAAGGCGGCGGACGACGTAGGCATACATGGTTGTCCAGTCTCCTCAACTCCCTTGACGCCTTACGCCGTCCGCGGCGAGGTCACTCGACTTCGATGTTCCAGAAGAACGGAACAGGGGTCTCGAGGATGCCGCTCACATTGTCCCGGTACGCGGTGGGCTGATAGTACTGCCCGGTCGGGATATAGGGAACGAAGTCGTAGAGTTCGGCCTGAAGCTCCTCCACGATGGCGCGCTGCTTTTCTCTGTCGGTCTCGCTTGCAAACGCCTCGCGCAGCTCTTCGAGGCGTGCGCTCTCCGGCCAGCCGAACCAGGCGGCATCGCCTGCACCCGACACCGCGATGTTGGAGATCGGATTGAGCTGATCGACCGCCAGCCACCATGTCGGGAAGATGTTCCAGCCCCCCTCGTCGGGCGCATCGCGCACGGCCCGGCGCGAGGTCATCGTGGCCCAGTCCATGGCCGCCAGACGCACGTTCATGCCGATCTCGCGGAGCGCCTGGGCGGTCACCAGCGCCTGGCCATGCGCCACCGGGACGTCGGTCGGGTCGAGGATGACGATTTCGCGGCCGTCATAGCCGGACATCTCCAGCAGCTCGCGCGCCCGGTCGAGGTCCTTGCCTTGCAGCACCTCGCTGCCCACGCTGGTCTCGAAGGGCGTGCCGCACATGAAGAATGCGCCGCAGAAATCGAGGAAGTACTCCGGATTTCCGATAATCGCATACATGTAGTCGGACTGCTCCACCGCATGCAACACCGCCTGGCGGGCATGCTTGTTGTCGAACGGCGGGTGCAGGAAGTTGAAGCGGATCATACCCTGGGTCCCCAGCGGATCGACCGTCTCCACCGTAATGCCCGGATCGGCCTCGATCATCGGCAGCAGGTCCACCGCGGGCTGCTCGTAGAGGTCCACCTCGCCTGCAATCAGCGCCTGGGTGGCAGTGGCGGGGTCGGGGATATAGTGCCATTCGACCCGGTCGATCTTGGCGACCTTGCCGCCGGCGGCATAGCTCGCCGGCTCATCGCGGGGCACGTACTCTTCGAAACGCTCATAGACCACGCGATTGCCGGGCTGCCATTCGTCCGCGATGAAGCGGAACGGGCCCGAACCGATCACCTCCTCGATTTGCGCGCCCGGATCGGTTTCGGCCAGGCGCTTGGGCATGATGAAGGGCACGTTCGACGAGATCTTGCCCAGCGAATCGAGCACCAGCGCATAGGGCTCGGTCAGGGTGAGGGTGAAGGTCCGGTCATCGACGACCTCGAAACCCTCGGTGATGCTCAGCAGCCGCTGGCCCATCCCGTCGCGCGCACCCCAGCGCTGCACCGAGGCGACGGCGTCTTCGGCCGTCACCGGCGAGCCGTCATGGAAGGTCAGCCCTTCGCGCAGCGTGATGGTGTACACGAGCCCATCGTCGCTCACCTCATGGCCTTCGGCCATCTGCGGCTGCACCGCCAGGTCGCTGTCCAGCGCAAACAGCGTA
>CAYMHN010000458.1:0-3466 GCA_964390235.1 uncultured Candidatus Competibacteraceae bacterium | reverse complement strand
GCAGTTCCGGCAAGGGGCGGGCCGGGTTGAGCAGCTCGCCATGGTGCACCGAGCCGGCGGGGCGCCAGTGGCCGACCAGCCACCAGGCCAGCAGCATGGGCAGGGCGAACATCAGGATGATGCCGATCAGATACAGACGGTTGCGGCGCGCCGCCTGGAGGACTTGGGCTTGATTCATGGCTAACGTTCGGTAACGGGACGAAAACTTAAAACGATGAACAACACCAGCAGGGTCGCCGCCATGGCGAACCACTGGAAGGCATAGCCGACATGGCGGGCCGGACTCATGACCTCTTGCGACACCCGCCAGTCCCGCAGGTAGCCGGCGGGATGCTCCGGATCGAGCAGGATGACGGCGGGCAGCAGCGGCTGCCCCAGCACTTCGCCCAGAGCGCGGTAGTCGATATGCTGGACCAGCTTGGGCCAGCCCTCCCTGTCCAGCGGATCGCCCAGACGGATACCCGGATTGGCCGGCTGGTCGAGACGACCGCGCAGGGTCACCGCGGTTTCGGGGATCTCCAGCTCGGGCAGTCGGGCACGCGACGCGCCCCAGGCCACCCAGCCCTCGTTGACCAGGATCAGCCGCTCGGGTTCACCCCACCACAGCGGGGTGTAGACATGCACGCCGGAGCGGCCCCCGACCAGCTGATTGTCGAGCAGGATGCGCCGGGTCGGCTCGTAGTGCCCGCTGACCTCGACTCGGCGATAACGGTTCTCGGCAGCCGCCGGGTCCAGTGCGGTCAGTTCGACCACTGGCGCTTCGACGCTGTCGCTCAGCGCCTGCCGCAAGGCCCGCGACTCATCGGCACGCTGCAACTGCCACCAGCCCAGACCCGGCAGCAGCACCAGCAGCAGCAGGGTGACCACGGTGGGGACGAGTTGCGGTCTGAACCGCCGACCGTTGAAATACGCTGGGAACATACGGGCAAACCGGGAGTCGAGGCAATGGGGTTACACTGAATCTCAACGGCAATCAACAGGACGGCTCATGCCACCGATCAAACTGTTCATTCTCGCCATGCTGCTGGTCATCGTCGCCAGCCTGGGATCGGCGCTGGTACATCTGCTGCGCGGCGACGAGGCCAGTCGGGTGAAACTGGCCAAGGCCCTGACCGTGCGCATCAGCCTCTCGATCGCCCTGCTGCTGTTCATCATCGTCGCTGGCCAGCTGGGCTGGCTGAAACCGGGCGGGTTCATGCCCCCGCCCTCGACTTCGGTGAGCGGACACTAGTCCGCTCGTCGCGAGACTCACCGAGAGTTACATCAAATAGACGAACACGAACAGCAACAACCATACCACATCGACAAAGTGCCAATACCAGGCGGCCCCCTCGAAGGCGAAATGCCGCTTCGGCGTGAAATGTCCGCGCAAGCTGCGCACCAGAATGACCGTCAGGATGATGGCGCCGATGGTGACATGCAGGCCGTGGAATCCAGTCAGCATGAAGAACGTGTTGCCGTAGATGCCGGTATCCAGGCGCAGATTCAGATCCCGATAGGCGTGCAGATACTCGTAGGATTGCAGGCCGACGAACAGGAAGCCGAGACCCACCGTCAATACCAGGCCGATGATCAGCTGCCGGCGATTTTCCTTCAGCAAGCCCCAGTGCGCCCAGGTCAGGGTGGCACCGCTGGTCAGCAGGATCAGCGTGTTGAACGTCGGTAGAAACCAGGCGCCCATGGGCTCGAAACTGCCACCCAGGGCCTCGGGGCCGTTGGTAGGCCACAGGTATTCGAAGCCGGCCCAGAGGAAATCATGGGTCACCAGACGACCCGATTCACCGGCCAGCCAAGGCAGCGAGAACTGCCGCGCGTAGAACAGGGCACCGAAAAAGGCCGCGAAGAACATGACTTCGGAAAAGATGAACCAGCCCATGCCCCAGCGGAACGAGGCATCCACCTGGCTGTTGTACATCCCGCTCTCGCTTTCCTTGATGACGGTGCCGAACCAGCCGAACAACATGAACACCAGGATCGCCATGCCGATCAGCATGACCGATGCGTTCCAGACACCGTTCAGCAGATTGGCGAACCCGACCATGGTCACGAACAGGCCGATGGAACCGACGATCGGCCAGTAACTGCTGTGGGGTACGTAGTACCCGCTATGTGCTTGACTGCTCATAACGCGCTATCTCGTCTTGATTTGGAATTATTTCAGCTATCCACCCGAGTGATCCTGTCCCGAGTGGCCCTGTCCCGAGTGGCCCTGTCCCGGGTGGCTCTGTCCGGGTTGGCCTTGAAGAACGTATAGGACAAGGTCACGGTACCCACGTCCTTGTCCAAGCGAGGATCGATCTGGAAGATGATGGGCATGTCCTTGGTCTCGCCGGGACCGAAATCCTGCTGGTTGAAACAGAAACACTCGATCTTGTGAAAATGACTCGCCGCAAGTCCAGGCGCCACGCTGGGCACGGCATGACCGGTCAGCGCCTGACCGGTCAGATTCCGGGCCATGTAGCTGGTCTGATAGAACTGCCCCGGGTGGACCTGCATTCTGACGACCTCGGGCTTGAATTCCCAGGGGGCATCGACACTGGTACTGGCGATGAATTCGACCGTGACCAGTCGCTCGGTATCGATCTCGCCCGGCAGGTCGCTGGCCGCCACCGCCTGGTTGCGGGTCTTGCCGTTGAGGCCGGTGATATCGCAGAACACGTCGTACAAGGGGATCAAGGCGTAACCGAAGCCGAACATGGCCACTGTTACCAGGAACAGGCGGCCCGCCATGCGGCGGTTGGCTCGCCGGAGCTTGTTGCTCATGGTCATCGCAGAATCGTCGTGATGATGAATGCCAGATAGAACATCAGTGCGATCAGGGCCACGCCGATAGCGGTGCGGACCGCCGCCCGCCGCCTGGCGCGCAGCTCGCGATCGTTGTTCACGGTGGTCGTCCTGTATGGATCGCCCGGTGGGAAACGGGCAATCCGGGTGGTTTGGCGATCGCCGCTCATCAGCTGTGCGCGTCAGCCTCGGTGATCCGCGGTGGCTTTTCGAAGCTGTGGTAGGGTGGCGGCGAACTCAGCGTCCACTCCAGACCATGCGCACCTTCCCAGACCCGGTCGGTGGCTTTCTCGCCGCCGCGTATGCATTTGTAGATGATGTACACGAACAACAGTTGCGACAAGCCGAACAGGAACGCGCCCAGCGTGGACACCATATTCCAGTTGGTGAATTGTAGCGCATAGTCGGGTATCCGGCGCGGCATCCCGGCCAGGCCCAGGAAGTGCTGCGGGAAGAACAGCACGTTGACGCCGATCACCGACAGCCAGAAGTGGATCTTGCCCAGCTTCTCGTCATACATATTGCCGGTCCACTTGGGCAGCCAGTAGTAGGCGGCCGCCATGATCGAGAAGATCGAGCCCGGCACCAGCACATAGTGGAAGTGGGCCACCACGAAGTAGGTGTCATGGTACTGGAAATCGGCCGGGGCGATGGCCAGCATCAATCCGGAAAAACCGCCGAT